>DAOUWQ010000129.1 GCA_030667035.1 Candidatus Heimdallarchaeota archaeon
ATTAGTAATACCAAAAAATCAAGGACCATCAGCGTTTTTCGATTTTGGTTCTTTTGGTCAAATTGAACTTAAATTCAACTATATTTCTGAATATGAAAGCTCAAGTGTTTTTATGAATTCTTTAAACAATCTTTATGGAAAAGGCTATTCTTTAGAACACATAGATTGGGAAATGTTGGGAGCATCTGATGCATATAAATCAAGTGTTAATTTTTCAAAAACAAACCTTGATAGAAATGCTTCTTTAGATTTATCATTATCAATATTTAATCAAAATTCCACAGTTAATTCATATAATATAGAAAGTCTAAGTCAATCATTTATCGAGTTTAATTTAACAAACTGGGAATTTTCTGCTGGTGCCCGGGGTATAGCTATAAATATTCAAACGCTTCTAACTGACTCAGATGATTATGTTCGTTTAGGACCTTACATGGATTTCAATAGTGGTTATTATTTTGTTAAAATAATTAGAGGAGATTGCGCATTTAATATTAAGTTCAAACCACAAGTGATTATTAAGACCCAAAGTGGTGTGGAAGAATTTTATGAATCAATGTTTTTTGCTAATTACAATATCGCAGCCCAAGAAACCAAACCTGCAGATTTTTGGATTTCCTTACCATATCGATATGATATATCTCAAATAGTTTTTAGTTTCCTATGTTTCTGTGAAACTACAACCGAGAATGGAGGTTTTGAATGGTTTAGTTTATCTGTAATTGTACTTTCAGCAATTTGTACAATATCTATAATAAAGAAAAGAAGAAAGGAGAATTAAAGATGAACAACGAGAGAGGCTTCTTATCAAAGGTAAATTATCCCAAATTTATTGCTTTAACGATAATTATAGTGACATCTTTGATGATTAATATACAAATAAACAATTCAATAGATAACTCTGTTAGCAGTGTTCCTATGGTTGACAATTTTCAACCAAATGAGCCAGCATTTCCAATGAAATTACTACCAGATTTTAATGAGAATCTAAATAGATTAATTTACCAATTAACTTTTGAAATTCAACCAAATGCCCAAGATGTTTTTATTACTGCTCTAATAACTTATCAAAATAATAATAACCTGTCCATTGCAAATATCGTTTATGTTGCTGATATTGAGACAATTTTGGTTGAAAGTAGAATCTCATCATTCCTAATTTATGATTCAGAAGGAGCGCTATATTTTGAGTGGACAACAACATCAAATTATCATTTACTTAATATTACTCTTAGATATGCAATTGAGTACAATGATTATTACACTTTTTCGATCTCCTACCTATTAGAGGATGCTATTTTAGCTAGCCTAGATATTGAGAATAACTTTGTTTTCCAATGGTCGATTTTTAATGACGAAGATGTTGATCAATTTGCGGTTATTGTTACTTTACCAAATGATTATTCCCTTGGTAATAGTACTATTGCAGCCCCCCTAGAACCAGAAGCTGATTATATTTCAGTTGATGAACGAAGATTTGAATGGAGTTTTTATAATATTCCAGATGATGAAGTTCTTTCATGGATTGTTAGATTCCAAACTTTTGAAAGCCCAATAATTCCATCTTCAAAAATTCCGGCCTATATTTGGGTATTAATGGTTGTACTGTTTTTCGTAGGTGGAATTGTTGGTAGTGTAACAGTTTCGCTAATATACAAATCAAAATCAGATCTTGAAAGAAAGGAAATTGTAGAAACCTTACTTTCGCAACCTGAAAAAGATATTTTGAAAATAGTTAAAGATGAAGGCGGAACAACAACTCAAAGCAAAATTTGTACTCTTGCTGGTTTTTCCAAAGCCAAAGTATCCTATTATATCAATGAATTAGATCAAAAAGGTATTATCTCTCGAGAACGTTGGGGAAGAATGAATAGAATTCGTATTATAGACGATACATACGAGAAAGTATATTTTGATGAAATTAAAAAGGATAAAGTAGATACAGAGTAAAACTACTTTTTTTCTTAATATTATCTTATAAGAGATTCGTAAAAATTAATATAATAGATAATTGATATAGAAATATTTGAAAATCAAATGCAGAGTTCGACAAAACACCTAAAACTTGTAGTTGTCCCCTTACTTGTATTTGTATTTGCTAACTCTTTTCTAGGGCTTTATTCAATTCAAGAAAATAGCCTTTTCGATTCAAATCATGAAAATATAACGGACCAAAAAGTGCTCGCACAAAATATAGAATTGGAAATCAATGATATATTAGAAAGTAATACTTGGGGAAGTCCGTTACGAGTTACATCTCCGGACATTGAACGTGATGGTATATGTCTTGCTCAAGATTATTCAGGGATCTATCATTGTGTTTGGGTTAGAGAATTTTCGTCAAATGAATTTTCGCTAAGTTATTCTTCTACAAAAAATGATTCAAGTATAGAATGGGTCAATGAAACGCACATTCTTCAAACACAAGCAAAAATAACAAAATTAAATATTATCTTTGATGAAAATAATACTCTTCATTTGTCTTATATTGCTGTTAAACAAGAACTTTATCGTATTTATTATCTCACGAAAGAAGAGAATAATGATACTTGGAGTACAGAACAAATTCTTTATTTTGATAACAAACTAAAATTAACAAATTTAGAGTCAGCTATTACAAACAATAAAACCATCCATTATTTTTGGATTGCAACTGAGAAAAGTTTCGAAGAGAGTTACAATAAGAGAAGTACCATTCATTATTATTCCTTTACAGGTACCGCCAATACAGATGAACCGTTAATTCAAGATCTATTTAATTCTACAAATCCTGAACAAGTTAGCATCACGGTCAAAGAAGATGAATCTTTACAATTAATTTGGACAAATGAATCATCAATTGGAATCGACCAATCAAATCTCTTCCTAGCAACTTCAAACAATACAGGAGAAACTTGGATAGAGAAAACATCAATCAGTTTTGGAATAAAATTACAGAAGTTAATTATAAGTTCAAGTCAAATCACTAATAATTCATTCATAATTGGAATGACAGAGAAGAAGCCATATGAATTATATTTTCTCGAATATTACCCAAACAATACATTAAGTGATACGCCAATTCTTATTACTGAAAATGAAAGAGATGGTTATTTTGGTGGTTTCGCAGAAAATAAAACCAATGGGAACCTATTCATTATCTATGAAGAAAAACTAAATGCAAGATCTGATTTATTTTTACGTGAAAGGAGTAACTCTACTAATTTATGGGGAAATTCAATCGAAATCACTGATGATATGTATTCAACAAATCCTGTTTTTGTTCGAAACAGTTTTTCTGAAAATGATCTTGGAGTCTTAAATTATCTCGGTAAAAATGAGTTAATTTCCCAGAAATTATTACTAAATGGGAATTGGACATCTACAACAAATGTCTTTCACACAATGAAATATAATAGTAGACCTTCATTTGTTATCGATTCAGAAGGAACAGCGCATCTTGTTTGGACGCACAGTGGAGTAGATACACACCAAATATATTATATGACAAAAGAATTCGAGAAACCGTGGATATTCAAGGAGAGTCTAAGTGTAAATTGGTGGAAAACTGCAACCAGTCCAAGTTTAGTTATGGATTCAAATGAAAACCTCTTTTGTTTCTTTGTGGCAGAAGATAATAACACAAAAGATGATGGGATGTACTACCGATATCTTTTGAATGGGCAAAACAATTGGAGCCTTCCAGAGCTAATTAAAATACCTGAAGGAAATGCATATCAAACCCAACCAGAAGTAATTATTGATTCATCAAATACAATTCATATTATATGGATCGAAAGAATAACCATATTCTCAAACAATATTGTGTATTCTTCAAAGAAAACAACTGATGTAAATTTCACTTCAATAAATATTCAAGAAAACGATGATTTTTACTTAAGTGTAGATTTTGATATGATCATTGATTCAGCAAAGAAAATACATTTAGTTTACTCTGACATAAATGAAAATGAGAATCCCGGAGTATATAAAATTCAATATAGGTATCTTCCAAATGGAGGTATTTGGTCAGAAATAGAAACTATAGATGCAACAAATACTGGCATTTTAATAGATCCGATGTTGATTATTGATTCTAATGAGAAGATATCATTAGCTTATCTGCGAAGATATTACATTGTATCGCAGAAATGGGCAACAGATGTGAGAACCTGGGAGAAAAGTTCACCAAGTGCAAATTGGGAGCAGAAAGAACCAATAATCACATATGAAATAATTGACCATCATAATTTCTTTATCTTACCCGATGATACAGTTTGCCAAATATTTCATTCAAATTATTTTTCACAAGATGGAAATCCAAGTTATATTAAGGATTATGTCCAATTAATGCAAAAACCTGCTAACGAAGAGTGGAGAGAAAGAGAATTGCTATTTCTAAATCCACTTTATGACTATAAACCATTAGCACAATATGATCCACATACAAAACAATTACAGATTATTATTGCAGACAAAAGAGGTTTACAACCTCAATTGAATTGGTTAATGAAACAAAATGACTCAGACAGTGATAATTTTGGCGATTACGATGAACTAATCTATAGAACAAATTCAGCAATAACAGATAGCGATATGGATGGATTGTCAGATGGATATGAAATAAAAACAAGTTTTACTAACCCATTTTTGAGCGATACAGATTGGGATGGTCTTTCAGATGGAGATGAAATAAATATCTATTTTTGTGATCCTCTGGACATAGATTCTGATCGTGATTATCTTTCAGACGGAGAAGAAATATTAATTTGGATGACTAATCCGAATTTTATTGATACTGATTTAGATGGCATTTACGATTTTGATGAAACTCATATTTACTATACTGACCCAAATTCAGAGGATACCGACTCAGATTTAATGCCTGATTTGTGGGAAATAATTAATGGATTAGATCCTTTAGTAGATGATAGATTCGGAGATGTAGATTCAGACTTTTTATCGAATTTAGATGAATATCTTTACTATTCTGACCCAAACAATATGGATACAGACGGAGATGGACTGATAGACGGACGGGAGGTTCATACGTATAAAACAAGCCCAATAGCTTTTGATACTGATCAAGATACTCTGAGCGATAGTGATGAGATTCTACTCTATGGTACGGACCCCTTAAGCGAAGATAGTGATTCAGATGGATTTACTGACCGAGAGGAAATAAATATCGGAACTGATCCAAACGATCCAAGAGACAATATACGATTAGAAAGATTAAATCAAATTCTTTTAGTAACCTTGATACCAGCAGGTATTGTTCTATCAATGGCAACTTATCTCGAGATAAGATATCGCTATCGTGTTAAGCAAGCCAAGACAGAAGAAGAATTAATTTTACTCGAAAGTCAAAAAATAGCTGAAGAACAGTTGCAAAACGAGAATGATAATTAGTCATTTTCTTTACCGCAATCGAAAGTATAAATAGCACCTTCCTTCTAACACACTATATTGAAGAATTTATTTCTTCAACATCGAAGCTCTTTAGTTTATTCTTAAAGAGAATTCATCCATTCCGGAGATAAATGTTTACGA
>DAOUWQ010000224.1 GCA_030667035.1 Candidatus Heimdallarchaeota archaeon
ATCTCTTGCTCGAGTAAATGCAATTTGTCCTGGTTGGACGGTATCCCCGATGACTGAAAAGTACCTAGATGATGTAGACGGAATAAAACAGGTGCTAAAAACAGTTCCATTAAAGAAGATTGGCGAATCAGAAGATGTTGCTCATTTGATTGTTATTCTAGCATCAGATAAAGCTTCGGGACACATAAATGGTGAAGTGATAACCATTGCGGGTGGGATGGAAGGCAGATCTTTACATCTTCCAGAAGAAATTGATTTCAAAAAAGCATTCAAAAGATAATTAACTTTTTTTTCAAAAAAAAGATGAAGGAAAGCTATGGCCGCAATTATTATAGGACAGAGCTGTCTGTTTCTTCTTCTCTAGTTTTAGAGGATTTTATATCATCTGCTTTCAAATGTCTTTGGCAAACCGGACAAGAGCCTTTCACTTTTATCCATTCAAATAAATGTTCATTATGAGCAATATTCTCACAGTGTGGACATTCTGCTGTGTCTACGCCAAAACTAATTGGAAGCTTGCAAACTGAACATTGAACAGTTTTAATTCCACAGTTGGGGCAGATATCTTCACCAAACGCTTTTTCTGTTCCGCATGAAAAACAAAGAATGGTTCTTCGAGCTATTCGATCTTTTATTACCTCTTGAGCTTGTGGTATTACCATCTCTTTTGGTTGCACACCCATACCAATGAGCTGAGTTATTTCCTTGATTATTCTATTCTTGTAGAAATCCGGAGCATATTGATATGCATATTGTAGGTGTGTCAATGAATTTTGCAAGTCATCTGTTTCTTTGTATGCTAGACCAAGATCCTCTGCGACAAAGTATAGTGGAATTGTTAATTCGATTCCCATTATTCGTCTACTTTGTTCACTTAAACCATTTAATATTTCGAATTCATTTAGTAGTGCGGCTGCTTTCTTTCCTTTGTCTTTCATTTTTCGTGCATCAACAATTCTAGTTAGGGGGTTCAAAATCCAATCAATAATATCTAGCCATTGCTCATTCTTTAGCACAACAAGTGATTCTTTAGCGTTTTGCCAATTCGTCAATGTATCGAAGAATTTACCTTCCCAAGCTAAGCTTTGCCCTTGGAGCAGTAAATCTCGAGCACGATATCCATGGAATAATTCCAATTTCTCTGGCAGATACTCTTCACACAGTTTTATGCCCAAATCCCAATTCCCTGCAGCAGAGAATTCTTTAATTAAATTATCAACTGCTTTTCTTTTGAACCAAGGCAAATTCATCACCAACGGTTCATCATTAGCAATTTGGTTTCTAATGCTCTTCTTATTCACTTTATATGTTATGAATAGAAATGCAATGAATAATACAACTACGATCGACAGCACTATCCATAAAACATTCAATAAATCTCCAGGTAATATTTGAAAGCTTGTTTTTACTTGCAATGTTGTTGTGAATTGATATGTACCCACATCTGTATCCAGTGTTATTGTTATTAGTTCGGAATATGTATCCTCACTATAATCGTCAATGAGTTCTAAATCCAGATAATAAGTAGAATTACTCTCTAAAGCTGCAACGAAATAAAATGTAGTTGATCTTTCAGATTTATCGGTTTTTACATTTATGGAACCACCAATTCCGATTTCTAATTGATTGTTAACTGTGAATTGGATTCTTTGAGTAGTATCTTCCTCCTTTCTTAAAACAACGGGATCAGGTGGAAAAGTAACTACAAAATCAGGTAAAGCTGTTAAAGCGATTGTAAATGAATGCTCATCAATGATAATATCATCTTTTAGAACTTGGATAACAATATCATCACTAGATATTTCATCATCAAATCCTGTTAAATTTAATGTGATTTGATCTGGCACAACAGTTATTGACTGGTTTATTTCAGGATGAGCTTCTAGGAATGTTTTTACAGTAAAGTCATCTCTTGATTGAACATTACCAAGCAGGTCATATGTTTCAATTTGAATTCTATTTAGAGCATCCTCTGTAAGAAAATTCGAATTTGCAGACACTCTCATTGGAATATACTGGGATAAATAAAACTCAATATAATGATCTCCAGCGCTGTCGTATCCTAACCAAGATCCAATGTTGGCATAATCCAGATCCAAGGAAGCGCAAGATTTTATTCTATAGGTATTTGGTTGTCCAGAATCAATTTCTAGTAAATCATTGCTTGATAAGACAGAGTATTCACTGCGACTTAAACTAAGCAGATCATATGTCGTTAAAATAATCTCATCAGTATCATCCATATCAATATCTGAAATTAATCCATCCATTGACCATCCAGGTGTTGTATCAAGAGATTCCATTGATGGAATGCCAAACGTTCCAGATTGATAACTTACTGTAACACACGATGGAAAATTATCAGCGCCTATTATACGAGTACCAAATAATACTATACCTGGATTTCCACTTTCATTTGTGCGATATAATTTCATATTATAAGTTCTAAATACTTCCGAACCAAAATTCATATGATAATTAGATTCAAAAGTAAATGACCTACTATTTTCCTTAGGTATTGAAATTCCAATTACAAATGACTCAATGAATGTGGCATTTACACCAGAGATTATGAAATTTAAAGTTGTACTTTCTTCGATATAATCCATAGCAGTTATTGCTAAATCGTTCGCATCCCATTCTAATATATGAGATAGTTCATATTCTTCATTGAGTAAATTATACTCATATTCTGCTAAAAGATAATTGTCAGTATTGGTTGCATTTTCACCGATAACATAAATTTCGAAGAAACTATCATTATTTACATCAAAAACCACAAATCGCTCGAGAGAGCCGAAGAGAGCTGAATCAATAACTAGAGTAGAATTTAATGAGAAATGTCCAGCTTCGAGTTCTAAGATATCTATGTCAAACGTACTAGTTGTTGTTACTTCTTTCAATGCAAAGATTGTTGGATTTTGACCAGAACTATCAAAGCTAGTATTGATTGCTCGACAAGTCAAGTATTCTGTTTCAACCACAGAAGTATTTTGATACACTTGAGATACAAATGGTACCGGATCTGTAATAATTGTATCATCGAATTCTATTAACTGAAGTAAACCATGTTCATGTTCCGTTTGATTCTTAAATGACCCTACTGTAATATACCCTCCAACAAAATTATCAGTAAAATCAACTGAATTTATCTCATTCATTACATGAGAATCATTAAAATCTAAATCAGCGGTTTTTTGTAATATATAATATAGTTCTGTATCTTGATATAGCTCATACCCATAGCTTTCAATGAGATCAGGATTATTCAAAGAATAACCTGACCTTGAATTGTTAGTAAATGCAAAAGCTATTACCAATGAACTCAGTAGCAAAGATGAAATTACTAGATAACTTATGAGAATCTTTTTCATTAAATCACCCAACTTTTACCTTTCTCTTAATCTAACATTAACCAAAAAGGAGGCTAATTAGCTCCCTTTTTAGATTTCTTACGTCTTCGTAAAGTAACAAAGATGCCAATCATCACAAAAGATGCAAATATTGCACCGTATGGTATTGGTGTTGCAAGAGCTAAATATTCTTCATAATATGGATCACCATTTGTTACTTCCTCGGGACCATAATAAAGAGCAAATCCACCAGAACGGACGACTTGCTCAACCCAAAAGAAATATTCACCATCGGTTAACTCAATATTTTCATATGTGCCAACTGTATCAACTAATGTCCAATCACTCTCGAAGACAGTAACTAAAGCAACGAGCTCAGGATGATATGGTATTAATGTAAAGAAGCCTCTTCCTTCTGAAGATGTAATATGTGCGTGGAATAGCATTGTTCTTTTTGTTTCTGAGATTATTGGTTTTTCATATTCGAAGTAATTAAAATTCAATATCTCATTGAGTGTAGTCCATTTTGCTTTAATTGATGAGTTGCTGGTATCCCCTTGAATCGAGGTAGAAAAGAGTTCAGTTAAAGAAGATTTGTTAATTCTGAAGATTTTGTTTGTTGGATTCGTATATAGTGTAGTTACTAAGAAATCATTTGCATCAAAGGTTACTACCAGATTTTGATCAGACTCAATCCAAAGATAACCAATGTTTGGGTCACTATTATAATGGTAATTATAGTCAGTAAAATTAAAGCTTAAGTTTCTGGTTGAATTATCTTCTGTGAAAAGAAATTCTACAATGGTACCCAAAGAAATAGGATTTAAAGCGACAGTAATGTTGTAAATGACTGATAATCCAACATTGCTGAGTTCATCCATAGCTTCAATATAAAATGATACTTTATCCCCGGATTCTAGGTTTTCAAGTGTTGTAAAATAAGTACTACCAATTGAATCCGTTAGAATCATAAAATGCCAAGTTGGGTCATAGGGTTCTGTAAGCGAATCATATGTATAGTACATATTTACTTGAGCGACTCCTGAGAGATCCTTA
>DAOUWQ010000281.1 GCA_030667035.1 Candidatus Heimdallarchaeota archaeon
AGTTGTGATATAGAAGGTGGATTTGAGGGAACACTACGTATTTCCTACATAGATCGACCCTACTATGTTTTTGATCCATTCAAGAATACTGCTACAGATGGTGTGAAAGGGAAAGGACCTGTTATACTAGCTATTGACCATTTGCCTACGGAAATACCTCGAGATGCTTCTGAATATTTCAGTGAGAGATTAATGCCTTTTGTTCCAGAAATAACAAAAGCAGATTACAGTGGTTCTTTTGCTGATGTGAAATTATCTGACGACGCTAAAAGAGCTATTATTCTTTGGCAAGGAAAATTCACTTCCGATTTTGAATACATTGGCGATTTCTTGAAAAAGTGATCTCCTCTATTTCTTTCTTTTTTATGGGATATGATTCTTATGCCTTCTTTCATTCCAGGATTAGAACTTAACAGACAATTTTTTTCTTCTGTTGTCAAACCAATTCTAGATAGGAACTATCCTGAGCTCAAATATTCTGCTGCAAGAATTGGTTATGGATCTGATGTTTTAGGATATGATACAGAGCGCTCAACAGATCATGACTGGGGATTTAGAATAGAGTTGTTTCTAGATGATAATGATTACTTGGAATTGAAAGATGATATTTCAGAATGCTTGTCTAAAGAATTACCTCCAGAGTTTTTAGGCTATTCTACACATTTTGGTGAACCTGATAGTAAGGGTGTGAGAGTAATTGATACCTCTAATGAGGTTTTAGTAAAGCACCGTGTGGAAATCCATACAATTAGCTCTTTTTTCGAAAGCTTCCTTGGGATTCAACCTGGTTCTCAGATTTCAGAACTGAATTGGTTGTCTTTCCCAGAGCAGCGTTTACTTGCAATCACAAGTGGTGCTGTTTATCATGATGGTCTTAAACGCTTGTCTGAAATAAGACAGAAGTTTAGCTATTATCCGAATGAAATATGGTTGTATCTGATGTCAAAACAATGGGAAATTATTGCAGAAGAGATGCCTTTTCCTGGAAGGGCTGCAGAATTAGAAGATGAATTAGGATTACAGATATTAGTTACTGGCCAAATTGCTAAATTAATGAAATTGTGTTTTTTGATGGAAAAAAGATATGCTCCTTATAGCAAATGGTTTGGAACTGCATTTAGTAAATTGGATTGTAGTTCAACATTGCTTCCAATTTTTAAGGAAACTTTAGCAGAAAAAGATTGGGTTAAGAAACAGGATCTTTTAGTTCAAGCCTATATTATTGTTGCAAATCTACACAAACAGTTGCAAATCACTGATTCTATTGAGATTAAAAAAACACTTTTCTTTGATAGACCATATTTGATAATCAATGCAATGGATTTTGCAGATACAATTAGAGCAAAAATAACATCAGAAACTCTTCGAAATATCAAACCACAAATAGGTTCCATAAATCAAATTTCAAATGAAACTTTTGTTCTTGATGATATTTCGTTAATTAGAAAAATTTACAATTCTTTAAAATAATCAAAAATGAATTATTATTATCTTAAACCTCTAAAAACACTCTATTTTTTTACTATCTATTCTAATCCTGCTAATTTCTTTATTGCTTTCCAGTCTGTTTGTTCTTTCTTAGTTACCGGATTTAAAATAAAAAAATCCAATTCGCTACTCCCTCTGTAGTTCCCATTTATAACAACAGCATTTTCTCCAAAAGTTCTCCACATTTTCCTTATTTCTTCTGCAGTTTTAGCCTTTTTTCTGTTCTCTTCTAATGACTCTCTTACCCATCTTCGAGCAAATTCAACAGCTAATTCCTTTGTTGGGAATCCCTCTATGACATAATCTTCTTTAGGATCCATGTGAAAATTATCGATTATTAGTACTGCAAAACTTTCATTCTTACTCATAAAATTAGTTTCATCTGTAATGCTCTTTAAAGTTTTGAAAAGGTGTTATTATTATTTCATGATAATATTCTGCTAATTTCTTTATCTATTGCTGTATTGTTTGTTCTAATAGTTAGTATAGTTTTAACAAAAATTTTTATTAGAAGGGAGAAGAAACATATGCAACAGTAATCTTACGCTTCAATTATTTTATTGGTCTTGAATACCTATATGAATAGTTGAACAAATATCTATTTAGAAATAAAAAAAAAAATAAACTCGAAGCTTTAAACCTACGAGTTAAATTAATAGGAACTGATTGATTATGAAAAAAGTAGTAGTTTTTGGTGCTGGTTTAGTTTCAAAACCAGGAATAAGATATTTACTTGATAACGAATTTCAGGTGACAGTTGCTTCTCGAACAGTTAGTAAAGCTGAAGCAATTATAGATAAGCATCCAAATGCCAAAGCTTTAGCATTTGATATTACTAAAGATTCGCTGGAGGATTCAGGTTTAATCCAAAGCCATGATTTAGCTGTAAGCTTATTACCCTATGCTTTTCATCCTGAAGTTGCGAAAGCTTGTATTAAACATGGAAAGCTCATGGCAACCACTTCATATGTTAGTGACGACATGAAAGCTTTAGATGAAGATGCCAAGAAAGCTGGAATCCTTATCATGAATGAGTGTGGTGTTGACCCAGGTACTGATCATATGAGTGCAATGAAGATTATTCATAGCGTTCAAAAGAAGGGTGGAAAAGTAACCAGTTTTAAATCAATAACTGGCGGACTTCCTGCTCCTGATTCCAATGATAATCCTATGGGTTACAAATTTTCTTGGTCACCAAAGGGTGTAATTTTAGCTGGAACAAACGCAGCTCAATTCCTTGAAGATGGTAAAATAGTTGACATTAAAAGTGGCGATCTTTTCAATCATTATTGGCCAATGAATGTTGAAGGAATGGATCTCGAAGCTTATCCAAATCGTGATAGCATGCCTTATATTGACACCTATGGTTTGAAAGGCATTCAAACAATGTTCCGTGGAACTTTCCGTTATCCTGGTTGGTGTGAAACACTTCAAGCCTTATTCGATCTTGGTTTAATGGACAAAGAAGCTCATGAAGGGCTCGAAGGGTTGAATTGGAAACAACTAATGCAAAAAATACTCAACTACAGTGGCGATGACATAAAGAAGGAAGTTGCTAAAAAACTTGGTAAAGAAGAAGATGCTCTATGTCTAGACCGCCTTGAATGGATGGGTATGTTTAGTGATACCGCAATTGAAAAAGGTGGTTCCTATTTGGATGTACTTTCAGACTTATTCTTAGACAAGTTAGGTGGATTCAAACCAGGGGAACGTGATATGATCATCATGCAGCATGAATTCAAAGTTGAATATCCTGGTGATAAAAAGGAGACAATCATTTCTACACTCTTAGATTACGGTATTCCAAATGGTGATTCCTCTATGGCTAGAACAGTTTCCTTACCAGTAGCAATTGCTGTTAGGATGATGTTGGAAGGAAAAATCACTGGTACTGGTGTTATCATTCCAATTGAACCTGATGTATACAATCCAATTTTGGATGAACTTGAAACAATGGATATTGTATTCAAAGAAAAAGTTCTATAACTAAGAAATTAAAAGACCATGGCTTATCCGCTAGTGGTCTAAAACTCTTTTTTTTCGTTAATAGTTCTATTTTTTTTCACTTTCTAGGTCAATCTCCATTTTTACATGAGAAAATTTTATTTGGTTCAAAGTCTCACTTAAACCGATTGCAATGTTTGATGAAGTTGAAGCAGCATATAATCGAATTAAAGATATCGTCAATAAAACCCCGGTAATGACTTCCTCAGCTCTAAATGAACGTCTTAATTGTTCCTGTTATTTTAAATGTGAAAATTTTCAAAAAATCGGTGCGTTTAAGTTTAGAGGTGCATTGAACGCTCTTTCAATGCTAACCCCTGCTGAGAAAGAGAAAGGTGTTATTACTCATTCTTC
>DAOUWQ010000064.1 GCA_030667035.1 Candidatus Heimdallarchaeota archaeon
GCTTTGGCAAAACTATTATTGGGTTTTTTATTTCGAGAGAAGTGAGTTCATAATTTCGTTTGAAGTTTTCACTTTCATAAAGATTAATTGCCTTAACATTTTTAGAATTAACTTTTAAATACACATGCTCCAGATTATATCTTTGAGCTTGTTCTATAGCATGATTGAATAATTTTCTTGCAAATCCTTGTCTTCGAAATTCAGGATGTGTCATTACATTGCTAATTGTGCCTTTTGTTCTGTTTACTGTAAGTGATGAAGCACAAACAATTTTATTTCCAACCTTGATTAGATATGTATTCATTCTATTTCCAAATATTCTCATTCGTAATTTATTACTTGGTTTGATGAGTTTTCTTAAAGTACACTTTACTTGATGATAATCTATGCTTTGCGTTTCTATGCAATGTATAAAACAAAGCTCCATTAATTCAAGAAATTCATTTACGTCTTCCTTTTTTAATTGAGTAATTTCTTGTTTTGGAAATTGTTTAATGGTATACTTCATACTTTCTCAAGTAATATTATATACTGGGCAGTTTTAATAAAAAAACTGGGTAGAAGTGGTCACCGAATGAACAATCCACTTCATTTCTATGTTGAGGATAATTCTTAATAATTTTAGTACTATTAAACAAATTGTGCAATCAATAATTATTATGTATGTCTCTAAACTTGGGGAATTTCCATGAAAGGTAAAATCAATAAATTTGTGGAATCAAATAGAATAGAAATAATCACTTTATTACAAAAATTGATTCAGATTCCATCAACAACAGGAAATGAAGGTGAAATAATACAATTTCTCGAAAATGAAATGAAAGCAATTGGTTTTGATGAAGTAAATGTGGATCAAATGGGGAATTTGATTGGAAGGATTGGAAATGGGTCAAGAATTCTGGCAATAGATGGACATGTAGATACTGTAGAAATCGGCAAACAAGAATATTGGAAATTTGATCCCCTTAAAGGGATAGAGCAAAATGAAAATATTCACGGAAGAGGTGCTTGTGATCAAAAAGGTGGAATTGCTTCAGCACTAATGGCTGTGAAAATTCTCAAGAAGATTGGTATACCAGATCTACTAACGATTTATTTTGTAGCTAGCGTTCATGAAGAACCATATGAAGGAGCTAATTGGCAATTTATTCTTGAAAATTCTGAAATGCATCCAAATGCAGTACTCTTAACTGAACCTTCAAATTTATCGATAAGTATTGGACAGCGGGGAAGAATTGATATTAAAATTAAAGTTAAAGGGCTCTCGAGTCATGGAGCAGAACCAGATATTGGGATAAATGCTATTTTTAAAATGAATCCCATAATTGCCGAACTCGAAGAATTTCACAAAAACATGCCAATAGATCCTATTTTTGGAAAAGGATCATTGACAATAACAGAGATTAAATCTACATCTGTATCTCTTAATGCAGTGGCAGACAGCTGTACAATACATATAGATAGGAGACTTGGTTCAGAGGAAACTCTCGACAAAGTCATTGATGAGATTAGAAATTTGAAAAGTGTAATAGACGCAGAAGCTGAAGTGTTTGTACCAGAGTATGAAGTAAAATCATACAAAAACCATTCTTATGGGATAATCGGTTTTTATCCAGGCTGGATAATGGACAAATCACATGGATTAGTTCTGAGTGCAAAGAGTGCTTTTGAGTACCAATTTGGAAAACAACCACAAATTGGCACTTGGCGATTTTCAACAAATGGTGTTGCTACAAAGGGTAGGAATGATATACCAACAATAGGTTTTGGACCTGGAGAGGAGAAATTAGCTCATACCTATGAAGAACACGTGCCTATTGAACATTTATTGAAAGCAAGTGAATTCTATATTGCATTTATGCTAGAATACGCAAAATAACTAGTGGTGAAACTAATTTTGTCAAGTTCTCTCAAAAAAGATCAATTAAAAGTTTTGAACAATTTAAGAGAGATACTTAGTCAAAGTATACCTCTTGAGATGGATTTCCCTACTAATAAGAAAGTATACTTTGTAGAAAGTGAAGGGGATATCGTTACATTAGCATTAAACGATTTAAGTTTAAATTCCCTTCCTGAAGAAATAGTTGAACTGAAAGAAATTGTTGTGCTAAATTTGGCAAACAACAATTTCAAGAAAGTGCCCGATGTAATTCAAAAACTAACCAAATTATCAATTTTAGATTTGGCTTTTAATCAATTAGATGAAATTCCAAAATGGATTGGAGAATTGAAAAATTTAAGAGAACTCCGGTTAAACAATAATCAATTGTATTCTCTTCCAAGTTCTGTAGGAAGCTTATCTATTCTAAGGCGTTTATTTCTACAATCTAATGGTATTCACTCCTTACCTTTTGAGCTTTTAGAGCTACAACTGCTAGAAGAAATTCATCTTGATTTTAGATCAACTATTAGAAAATCAACGAAGATGCTTTTGAGTAATTTAGAAAGTAATGGCTGTGTAATTAGAAATAATTATAATAGACGCTAAAAAAGAATAAAGATAATCAATTATGTTT
The DNA here is from genome assembly GCA_030667035.1 of Candidatus Heimdallarchaeota archaeon. GTDB lineage: Archaea > Asgardarchaeota > Heimdallarchaeia > JABLTI01 > JABLTI01 > JABLTI01. The sequence goes on from DAOUWQ010000064.1 coordinate 2,517, forward strand.
ATTCTTTCTCTTTTTGGAGTTTCTTTTCCATTCTTTATAATATCGAGATTGATTCAATATATAGCTCTTTGCAAAAGGTCTAAACAATTTGGCGAAAAATCTTACTATTCCAGTTTTGCTTTTCATCTCAGATATAATGTCTTCAAAAGAATGGCTTTGATATTGTAATAGCTCTTGACTTTCATCAGTATCCATAAATGCACAGTGAAAGTCATTGTTTCCAAAAGCTGTTTCAGGTAATTCTCCTAAACCCATTGTTGTTAACATCGTATTAATAAATTCTTTATAGGTTAATCTGCAACTCTCTCCACCTGCAATATGCCATACTTTATTCCAAATTTCTTCTTTCTCCAGAGCATTTACTACTGCTAATGCTGCATCTTTCAAATGTATGATTTCCATATTTGTATCAAGGGGAACATCAAACATCATTGGATCCATCTTTAGACTGTCGATATTTGGCATAAAACCAAAACGAAAAATAGTCCATTGCAATGATGATTTCAAAACTATTTCTTCAGCTAAAACTTTTTGTTGAGCGTAAATGTCATCTGAATTTGGATTCGGTGGTTCATCAGGAGATAAAATGCAGGTACCTCTTTTTCTAACATCACCGTAAACTGCAACTGAGGATGGAAAAATCAATTTTGTATTCTGGTCTGATTGTTTAATAGCTTGCACAATATTATCTGTTCCACAAACGTTAACCTCTCGAGAGTAATCTAATGAAATAGAGTTAAATTTTGGAGGAACAATGGCTGCTAAATGTAGAACTAGATCTTGATCATGAATTGCCTTGACTACATCATCAAAATTTCTAATATCTCCAACGAAAATATCAACTTGATTTCTATATTTTTTTGCCACTCTTTTTGATTTGTTACTATTTGTTGAAAAACACGTAATATTGTGGTCTGATTTAACTAACAAATCAAGGACGTGTGAACCTAAACTGCCAAATGCTCCAGTAATTAATATTTTCATTCTTTGTCCTCTTGTTTTCTAAGATTTTTTTTATAATACGGTGATTGATTTAATATAAATCTCCTAATAATAGGTTTGAGTAATTTAGCAATTGATATTACGAGTTTATTATATTTTCTCATATCAGAAATAATATCATTATACGAATGGTGTTGATAATTTAGTATTTCATTGCTTTCTTCAGAATTCAAAAATGAGCTGTGATAAATCCTGCCACCAAAAGCTTCATCAGGGATTGAACCAATTCCCATTGCTTTCATAGTTGTATTAACAAAATTACGATAGTTCAATCTGCAACTTGGTCCTCCAGCTATATGCAACGTTTTATTCCATATTTTTTCATTGGTTAAACCATTCACAAATGCTACTCCAACATCAGCGGGATGTAGTAACTCAATATTTGTATCAATGGGTACATCAAACATTTTGGCATCATACATTAATTCCTTTACAGGAGGGATAACACCAAGAACATAGATCGAATATGTGAGCTCTGATTGTTTTATTAAATTCATGCATTCAACTTTATGTTTTGAATAATCATCTGTTGGGTTTGATTTTTCACTAATGTTGATTGGTTGATGTTTTTCCCTTGTATCACCGTAAATAGCAACTGATGATGCGAAAATAAGTTTAGGCGGTGTTGCTAGATTTCTTGCAGATTCAATGATATTTTTTGTCCCTGTTATATTTACTTCTGTAGCAACCATTCTGTTTGTATCATTTATTGGAGGTAAAGAAAAAGCTAAATGTATTATGAAATCTTGATTAGCAACTGCCTTTGAGACATCTTCTTTGTTACGAATGTCTCCCCAAATAATATCGTATTTGTTTCTGAATCTCCTGGAATTTTTTCTAGTTTTCCTTGTTTTAATATCAAAACATCGTACATTAAAATCCGTATTTTCAAGTGCTTCCAATAAATTAGAACCTACTAAACCAAAAGCACCTGTTACTAATACATTCATTTCAATCCCAGTTTGATTAGATAATTCTATTTTATCTCCACCAATTAGCTTAAATGTCTTTGCGAATTAATTAATTGATTTCAATTTAATTTTGAAACACTAATGTGTGCTATTGCAAACATTTGTTAGATTATGACATCAGATATGAAAGACTTAACTCGTTTTCAGATAGATGTTTGGTTCAACACTCTCACCATCAATTGTGATTTTAAAAAGTTCTTTAGCAATATTCAGCTCGTAGGTACTTGTATTTTGAGGTAATTTGCCAATGCAGCGAAACCTAATTTTGATATTATCGTTTAGATTTGGGATATCAAAAATCTGCAAGAATTTTTTGCATTTATCTTTGAATGCTCTTTCAGGATCCAACCCTATAACAGAAGCATCATCAAAAATGAAGTCGAAACAAAGGCACTCATTTTCCATACCAATACTTGTTTTACAAAATTCATTGATGAATTGCCTAAATTGGTTTGCTCGAGACAATCTAGAGAATTCTTCTATTTCATCCACAATGAGCAGAAGAGCAGAATAGCTATTAAAATCTCTCATATTATAACCTGGACTAGTATGATCGGATATAGCTTGCATTATACGCAATTTTGAATATATTTTTGGGATATCCAAATTGTCTATCGAAATGTTAGAAGGATCGCTATAAGCTAGTTGGATATTTGAGAATGAATTCACAAGCTTAGTTAACAAATATGCACTCATAATTCCATGCTGATATTCTTCAAAATCATTAGCAAATCGCATTAATCTTGAAACTGATTTGGTTAACCTTGTTGTTCCAGCAAAGATCCTCCTCCAAATATGAATCTCTTTTGCTGTAGCATTATCAAAATACTCTTTAATTTTCCTCACTAATTCTTCATCGGGTTCTTTTTGAGGAGACAAATTTGTTATCGCTTGTCCTAGAAGCATATTTGGTTCTCTGATTAATTGACTTTCTTCATAAGATATATCTCCAACATCAACTAAGAAATCTATGTCACAAGATAACAATTCAAGTAAATTCTCAATGTAGAATTGTTGGATGTTATCATAGTGAAAGCTAAACTCTCCAAATTTAGAGATTGAAAAGTAAGGGAGAATTTTGCTAATGGATTTGTTGATTTTGCTGATTTTTTTAAGAGGATAACCAAGGTCATGAGTTAAAGCAATTACACAGCGAGTTGAATCATTATTATTGATAATATCATTTACTTTGTCTAATAGATCAACAAAATCACCAAAAATATGAGGATAATTGAGATCTCTAATAAAATGACCTTGGTTAACAGAACGATGTATTTCTAATTGGAAATTGGCAAATATCAATTTAAATTCAGGATGATTGTATAAAAATTCACCTAAGAAATACACCCATAAACTATGAAGCGTATGGTCTCTGTAAAATGAATCAGAAGCAAAGATTAGTTCTTCAAATTCTACAAATTTACCGAAATAATCGAACAATTTGTCATAGCCTTGTTTATCAGGATCAATAAATACCATTGATGCTTCAAATAAAATCATCCACAAATCTTTGGCTAATAGTATCTTGTCATGGATATCTTTAGTTTTCTTAAGTTTGTTTATATTTAATTTGATTTTCTTCTTAATTTTTGGTCTGTTTACAAGAAAAAGTATTTTGTCTTGTTTCATCAACTCTAAATAATAATTCATCACAGTATTTTCTGTTATATCCATCAAATTAAGTTCATGTCCTCAATTGCTTTAGCTTAATTAAAATTAATAGAGTTCTAATTTATTAGTTTTGCAAAAAAGTACTCTTTTTAGTAGTATTTTTTAACAATTCCTTCTCTAAAGATTTATTTTTCAAAAATTGACCGTTGCAAAGTCAAATTCTAAAATTCAATTTGATATTATTAATAATTTCATGTGCATTAGATTTAGAGAGAAAGATTTTTCCTTTATGAATGGATAACATATAACGAGTGATAATATTGGAATCTACTATTCAAATGCAGTTTAATGAATTGTTACAATTGATCACTATTGGTGAATTCAGAGAGGCATTTGATTTATTAGATAAAATTTCAAAAACGAAAGGGATTTGTAAAGAGGATCAACTTGATTGCTTACTTTTTAGAAGTGAATTAGAATATTTTATGGGAAATTATAGAAAATCCCTGCAGCATGCAGAGAGAGCATTAAAAGAAAGCAATGCATTAGACAATACAATATTAATCATTAAGGCTCTCTACAGAAAAAGTGCTGCAGTACATATTTTGGGTAACATTAACAAATGTCTTGTAATAATAGAAACATCTTTGAAATTGATGGTTGAAAAAAAATTACTCGATGATTCTGCGCTAACAAGAACGAAAACTCGTTTAATAGGCTTAAATGGAGTAATTCTAGCTAATACTGGTAAATATAAAATTGGTCTTGAAAAATTGCAGCAAGCAATTGAGTTGGCAGAAAAATCTAATGATAAACATGCTTTAGCTTTTTTGACTACCCATTTTGGTTTGTATACTTCATTTGCTGGAAATTCTGAAGAAGCAAAGAAGATTATAAAAAAAGCACATAAAATTGCTTTGGAGTTGGGTAATAAACAAGAAATAGCATTAGTAATAATGCGTTCTGGTGTTTTAAAAATCGCTGAGTTAGAATATAAGGAAGCTTTAGAATTGTTTCAAAAAAGTATAGAAATAATGGATGAAACAGGATCTACGTATCTTTATTTTGCAATTTATATGAAC
>DAOUWQ010000193.1 GCA_030667035.1 Candidatus Heimdallarchaeota archaeon
CATTTTTTATGATTGGAAACTCACTTGGCTCAGCGATGATACTAAAACATGTTATTGATAATGAAAAAAATAGTTCTCAATTGCCAGATAAAATTGCATTGCTTCAAGCAGTATACACATCTTCACCTCTTCAACGATTTATTGATTTGGCAGAACGAAAAATACTATTTCATATTGTTATGAGATTTATACTAACTTTTTCACCAATAATTTTCTGGAAGAGCAGAAGAAAGACTCCAAACTCTTATCGAAATTCGCTAAATAATTTAAGAAATACTGAATTAGAAAAAATGAGAATTGGCTTTATCTGTTCTGTTACTTTAAAGATCCTTGATGATTTACCCAAGGTGAAAGTACCCACATTAGCAATTGGTATTGGAAATGATACAACACATCCCAAAGAACAAGCAATACTAATTTCGAAACAAGTAAAGAATGGGCTCTATCATGAAATCCCCGATAAAGAGTATGTAGATTCTGATATAACTGCGAAGACCATCACTGATTTCCTTGAGAAATGATTTTTGATATTATCAGTATAAATCAATCTCTATATCAGATTTTTTTCAAAAGGAATTAGTATTGATGTTTTTTATCAACCTGATTAATAGGCTCTTTTCCTTGTGCGAGTCGATTAATATTTTCTGCAATTATCTTTAGAGCGTTGTCAGAAAAAGCAGTTCTTTCATTGAAACCGACATTATGCGGTGTAGCGATTACATTTGGTAACTCCCAGATAGGGAAATGGGCTGGTTGGTCTTCATCAGGAGTCCAGATAGGATCCCACCAATGAGGTATCCACCAAACATCTAATCCTGCTCCTGCTATCTGATTCTCTTTTAGAGCATTATATAGTGGTTCTTCTTGTATTAAAGCTGCTCTTCCAATGTTAACGATGAATGAAGTAGATTTCATTAATTTTAGTTCATGTTCTCCTATTATTCCTCTAGTTGTTGGAGTTAGGGGTATTGTTAGAACAATAAAATCTGATTCTTTCATCACATAATCAAGCTCTTCTGGTCCACCAAGAAATTCTAAGTTTAATTTTTTCTTTAATTGCTCTTCAGGTTGTCTTTTAATTGCTAGAACTTTCATTTCAAATGCTTGCATTCTTTTAGCGATTTCTAAACCGATAGACCCCAATCCAATAATGCCTAAATTTTTTCCTCGTAATTCTGTTCCTCTTTCTCTACTTCTATCTGGGAATAAGTTATGTCTTTGAACAACTCTTTTTGCAAGTGAAATGATTAATGCAATCGCTCCTTCTGCCATAGGTACAGGGTTTGCACCGGATGTATTAGCTACAAAAGCATCTTCTCGTATGGTTTCAAAAGGAATCGCATCTACCCCTGCTCCTGTTTTTTGTATTAGTTTTACGTTCTTAGCTACAGCAGCTGCTTCAGCAGGGAGACGAGTACAGACAATTATTTCAGCATCTTTTGCTAATTCTATTACTTCTTCATCTGTTCCTTCCTTTGGTGTGATTAGTTCAATATCTTTACTGAGTAGTCCTTCTTGTTTTGATAACCAATCTGCTATAGTTGGTCGAATGATTAAAACTTTCATTGCTATCACTTTTTGAATAATGTTTCCTTTTACTTTAAACTTCTGATTTACATTTTATGAAGAATTAAAGATAATTTTTGTAAAGATTATATTGCAAGTGATTTCTTGTTTGATATGTCCAGATAGCATCTTCAGGGCAGAGATTTACACAACCATTACAACCAACACAAAGAAATTCATTAAAACGTGGTATGTTATTTTTCTTCATAGTTATTGCACCACTAGGACATATTTTAGATGCACAGAGACGACAATGATTACATTTGGATTTATCAACCCGTTTGATTCCAACTGTAAATAACATTTGCCACCTCCAAGTGAAGAAAAGCGACCAAAAAATTATACCGATACTAAATGATGGAATCCAATTTTTATTTTGCTTCATCGAATTTGATGGTAAATTTTCAAAGCGTGTAATTATGGTTGTAGCGAATTTTTGAGTATTTGATAAATCGTAATCATTTAATCCTGATAGATTAGATCTTGAATCATTCTTAGGTGGCATCCATGATCGTAGATTTGTAATTCCTGATGCGCTAGTATATCCTAAGCAAATTCCACCTGTTTTTCTAGTTGCTTTAGATAAATTCCAAAGAGTATTTCCGGGCATTCCACCACTCGTACAAAAAACAAAGAGTGGTTTCTTTTCTAGGTTCGCTTTTCGTAGAAATTTCGTTACTATCCTAGGTGCTCTAAAAGAATACGCTGGAGCACCAATTCCAATAATATCGTATATTGAAAAATTAAATTTCTTCCCTTCTTTAATCCTTAACAAGTCAACAGATACTTTTGCATTTTCAAATCCTTTTCCCAATTCTGAAGCATATTTTGCAGTAACACCTGTTCCAGTAAAATAAAGCAAAGCAACTTTCATGAGGACTCTTCTTATCTTAAATATTCAAAAGATTTTAGTTCTTTCTAACTTGCCTTGTATTGAAAAACTTCGACTTTCTTATAATTAGCAATCTTTTAGAGCTATTTGCTATGATCTTAAAATGGCTAAAAATAAAAAATCTCAAAATTAATTCAAAATATGAATAAATAAATCTTCCGAGTTTCAACTATAAGAATAAGAAATCTTTAATTGATTTCATACGCTAGAGGAGAAAGTGTGGGAAGAGCTATGCAGAGCAAAAAAAAATATGATATGATTATGTTTACATATAGATTATTATTAGCAATTTTTAGTTGGTTTGTTTTAGGAATTATGTTTTATCGAAATGTGATAAGTCAGTCCAATGTAACTTCAGGATTATTGGCTGCATTTGATTCATACAAATATTACTCCAGACAAACTAACCTCCTGGTTGCATTATGGTATAGCTTAGCTCTAATATATCATTTTAAACCAATTTATCTAAGGAAAATACAAGGTGTGCTCAAAGGAGCTATTACTGTTTATATTACTATAACTTTAGCTGTTTTTGCTGTCATGCTGAGTGGTTTATATCACCCAACAGGTATTGACAGTTTCATGAGTATTTGTTCTCATTATCTTATTCCAATTCTGTTTGTTGTTGATTGGTTTATTTCTGAAGCCGATAACAAATATCAATGGAGATATCTTGCTTATTGGAGTATTTATTTATTTTATTATTTGGTTTTCATAATTGTTTATGCTTATTTTACAAAGAATTATCTATACCCGTTTCTCAATGTTCAAAATCTAGGTTGGGGTAAATTTACTACAAATGTAGGTCTATTAATAGCAGTATCTCTATTATTTGGGTCGCTATTTATTTGTGCGAATAAAATCATCAGATACACAATTGAGAAGAAGAGTTTAGTGAAAGGAAATATTAATTTCTTCAACTTTGGATCCAGTAAAAAGTCAAGAACCACAGATTCGTATGAATATTATGAGAGTTTTTGTATTGTGATATCATCATAGATCAAAACATCAGTATCTTTGAAATAGTTGAATCTGTTTTAAATGATGATGTTTGTAAATTTGTATATATTTACCTGAAACCGTTCTAAAATAAGTGGAAAATAAAGGATAAGTAATTAATTATTCTATCTCCGCTCTTTTTTTATAAATATTCTAATGAAAACAAAAAAGAACCAAGAAAGGATGAGTGTAAATGGGATAACAGTTACCACTGCAATTATGTTTTTAACAATTATATATTCAGAAGCAATGCCAAATACCATCACAAGTGAAAGCACTAATGAAATTGTAAATGCAATACCATAAACCATCAGACCCTGTCCACTTAAGAACTTAGGTCTACTTTCTTTCTTTTCAGAAAAATTACTACTGCCGCATTTGATGCAATATTGAGCTCCTATTGGATTATCATAAGAACATACAGTGCATTGTTGATTGAATTGTCTCTTTCCTTCCTCTAGAATTCGATTCATATCCTGATTACATTCAAGACACTCATTTGTTTGATCAATTTGGAGCAGTTTATGATCAGTAGATTTGCCGCAATAAGGGCAAAAAATAATGTTGTGAGAAACTCTTTTTTTTCGTGATTTTGTTTTTTTATTTATCTCTTCTTCTGAAACCATTCCAATCCTCATTTTATTATGCTACTATTTGATATTTAAGGAATTATATTCAATATAAGGAAAAAACACTTCTGCAATTAATGGCAACATTTATTAATAATTATTGCCAAATATTGTATATCGAATTCTATCTTGGAGAAGAACAGAATGGCTAAAACAATTGAAATTTTTGGAAAAGATCAAAAGGAAATTGAGAAAAGAATACAGACCATTGAAAATGGGTTAATTCCTATCGCAATTGAAGACAATCAGCTTGCACCTCAATGGACTGAAAAAGCTAACCTAGAGAAACGAATGGAATTCTACAATATTCCTGGTTTAAGCATTGCTTTCATTAATAATTTTGAAGTGGAATGGACGAAAACTTTTGGTATAAGAGATGCACGAACAACAGACATTGTTACACTTGATACACTATTTGAATCTGGTTCAACAGCAAAATCATTTACAGCATTAGCAGCATTACAAGCGGTTGCGAAAAATTTACTGGATTTAGATGAGAATGTAAATAATAAATTGAAAAATTGGAAGATACATGAGAATGATTTAACCAAAGAGGAAAAAGTAACACTAAAACGACTATTATCTCACACAGCAGGAATTAACAGGCCAGATAG
>DAOUWQ010000214.1 GCA_030667035.1 Candidatus Heimdallarchaeota archaeon
AATAGAAGATTGCTAAAAAAAGAAAAATCGCACCAAGAGACATTCCAGTAAATTTTAAGATATTTTGTAACCAATCCAAATAACCATCGAATACAGGGGAAGCTGATGAAATGAATATCTCTTGAATGGTCTCAATCATTACGTTTTTCATCCTTTTATTTTTGCAGCGTTTTCGTCTTTAATTATTAGAAAACAGATTAAGTCAATTATATTCTAAGACATTTTCTTTTAAAAGAGCTAAATGAAGCTTATTTGTAATTTTATATTGAATTTTGGACAGTCAACTAATGATACTAAATTGACTGAAGAAACAAGTTCTACTAAAAAGAGAAACAACCACCTCCTTTCAGAGAAGGAAATTGCTCGAGTGCTAATCTATCACTTAGAGAAATTAGGCTATCACGCTGTTTCAGAACTAGTATTGAATGATGCCCATTTGAATATCAAAAAAATAACTGGTAAAGATCTTACCAAAGTGCGTATTGATGTTGCTGCTGTTAAAGGAGATATTATTACCTTTATTGAAGTTGAAAATGGTTTTTGGGCAACCCACCCGTTATTATATAGGAATTTTGCACAAAGGGTTTTCTTAGCATATCCTGCAGAATATAGTACCCCAACTGATGCTGAACAATTACAATTAGCTAAATCTCAAGGTATTGGTGTAATCAAAGTTTCCACAATTGGAACACTTCTCCCAGTTCTCGATCCTGTTGATATTGAAATCTCACCTTATATCAGGAATGCAATTAAAAGTTTGATACAGAAGAGATTACTAAAAGTAAAATAATTATTTTGCTCATTGTTCTGCTAAATATTGTTTCAGATCAATTTTTAGATTTTCATCAATCAATTTTGAACTCATAATCAACTTCTCTAATCTCTTGATAGTTTCATCAGAAATTAATGCTTCAGATTCTACTTCGCTTTCTAGTTTCTTTAGCGTTGTAACTACTTCTGATATTGTGTATCCATCATCTAGGTTTCCACTAAACCTTGAATGCAAACAATGCCAAACGAAATCTTCATCATCGATTTTCTCAATCTCTAACTTCTTTGTTAATTGTTTGATTAGCAGCTCTTTCACTCGAGTAACTTCATTTTTTTGCTGATCAAAGTAGATATCAATAACGGATTTATCTTTAGATTTTGACTCAAATGGATCGTAAGATTTTTTCTTTTCTATAGCATCATTTTCGTTGTTTTCTTGAGGAGGTTTAAACACATCACCATTTGAATCTAAATGAGCTAAACCTGCAGTCCGTAAATCGTCTGTTGCAGCAAGAAAACGGCTTGAACTCTCTCGTTCTATGGGAGAAATTTCTGTTTCTTCATCTTGTTGAGATTTAGATTGAGTTTTGTTGTCTTTTTCATTTTTTATAAAATCGAAATCAAATTCAAAGTCATCTGATTTTTGCTTTTTAGTTACTTTTTTCTCTCGCTGTTGAATAACAACATTTTTTGCTTCTCTTTCTTGAAAAATCCCTTTTTTATCTAAAATATCATGTTTAATGTTTTTCAGAACGTTTGTAACAATTTGTGAAAATTCTTGGTATTGGCGCTTAACTTTCCTTTCATTTCCTGTTGCTTTTAGAGAAGAAAGATATGACCAATGATCTAACAACTTTGAAGTAATTTTTCCAGAGATAAATCGCTCAGATTCTGGTAGCACAGCAAGTAATCTTACTGCAACCTCCAACATTTCTTCTAGAGCTTTTTTGAAATTATCAATGGCTAAATCCTCTTTAATTGTAGATAGTTTAGCGAAAATTTTTGCTTCAAAATCTTTTTCAGAAGCTAATGATTTTAGAGAGATTTTAGGTATTTTTTCTTGTAATTCTAAATAGCTTTTATAGTATTCATCACCCAATTCGGTTAATTTTGCAAGAATAATTGTCTCTTCAGAATCATCAGGACTACTTTCTATTAAAGTAATAAATGCATCAGATAATGCTATTTCTTTTGCACGAAGAACGTCTACTTCACTGCAGTTGGAAATTAATCGCTCTATCCCTTCAATAGGTAACATCTTCCGTGGTTTATCCCTCAGATTTCTAATCAACTCAAATAATGCTTTTTGAGTTTCCGGAGGAATACCATCTCTTCGCAAATAATTTTCTGATTTTAGTATTCTTTGTGAACTCTCTCGTTCCAATTTGTCAATTTTGACTTTCATTTTAATATTTGGTGCAGAATCTACTTTAATTCTTTGAGCAGAAGAAAATTCAGGGAGAAGAGCAAAGAATTCTCTATCAGAGAATTGCTTCAATGAAGTGAGTTCAGAATTTGATATATTATATTCTTTTTCAAGTAATTGTTGGTCAGCAGGTATTAATAAACGATTGATAAATTTAGTTTTTGTATTCTTGAAAATCTCTTTAACTTTTGATGGAGAACGGACACCAATAATTAATTGATATTTGTCCATTAAACCAAGAATAAGATTACTTAAATCACTGCCTTTCCATGTTACAGAACCAATAATGGAATCCAAATTTTCCAAAATCAAAATTTTGGGGTCATCATTTTGAATACTACGTAATTTTAACAAAGTAAAGAGGTAAGCAATTCTTGTTAATTGTTCATCATCCTTAGCAAATTGGATTAGAGATCCTTTTGTATCAAATAATGACTCGAGAGAATTCGAGCGTCCAATTCGAGTTACAAGCGAAATTTCATCATAGGTCCCAAGTGGATAGAGAACATTTGAAATCACACTTGCTTCATTTCTACCCATTTTTGTCACTTCAGAAGTTATTTCTTGATTAGCAAATCTTTGGAATTGTATTTCTGTTTTATTTTGATTGTTTGGATCTTTATACGCCCCTAGTAAATATGTTTCAAGAGTTTTCTCTAACTCAGTTCTGAGACCTGCAATATAAGCAATGATTTTTGCAAACCAATAGGCATATACTTGTTCTCTAATATTGTCACCTTCGGTGCCAATAATATTTAGCATAAAATTTTGTCCCAACAAGTATCCTCTAATTCGAGAATTATTTTCAGCAAATTTGCCATAGTTCTCTTCTGGATCTAGTAAAAGAAATCTTGAATTTAAATTGTTGAGCATATTGAAAATGATATTTCGTCGTGTATTGGTTTCTCCCACAACGATTATCGGGAATTGCTCTTCAGAAATTGATAGTAACTTATCATTACTATTCAAAAGATGTGTTATTGCTGTTGGTTCAGCAAATCCAGTGAAAAGAGGTTTTTGTTCGCTAATCTCTTTTCTCATACCTTTTACAACAGGTCCTAAAACAGTATAATTTGGCAATTGTGTAGTAGCTAGTATTTTCTTTGTCTCGGTTAATTTTACTAGTATACTCTTTGGTATATCTCTTGAAATGTGAAAATTGAGAAGACTAGTGTATCCTTTCAAATAGAGTGGACTGCCTATAACTCTTAATGTCTGGTGAACATATTCTTGAACTTGGATATCAAAATCAGTTAATGACTCTTGTATCAGCTCTTCTATGTTACTTTCCTCATCTGTGTAATTGTAATAATCACAATAATTTGCTACTAAAACCAATAAAGGGAAGAAATGTACTTTGGATTTTATATTCTTCTTATTTGGATATTTTTCTTTCAATTTTTCCAGATATTTTTTCTCTTCTGGGTTATTAATAAAAAACCTTGTAAACGAGAGGCTTCCTTTCTTTTGGTTTCCAATAATACTGAGAGGATTTTGGAAATCCGTGCTGACTTTTTTTCGTAAATCTATTTCATTTTTACCCATCTTTGTTATTGGAGTTTTAAGGAGAACAATAGAATAGACATGCAATGAATATGATTTATTTTCCGGAAAGTGTTGCACTAATATAGATTCATCCATTTTTGAACGCTTATTCTTATATATATAGTATTCAGCACCAGCTTTTGGTATTGAGTTATTGGATGACGGAATATTCTCTATCAATTAGAATTGCCTCAACTTATACTACCAAAAATTCTTTTTAAGTAGCTAAACACGAGAAAACAAGCTGTCGAGGGAGTAATTAATCAAAATTTAGCTGCTTAAATACATTACTTTGGATTACTTACTGAGGAAATAAGACTCTCGAGAGGAAGCAATTGGCTAAAGCTGAATCAATAACCCATCCATATTTGAGTAAAGGAATTGAACCTAGATTATTTCAACAAACAATTTTGAGCACTTGTGTCAATAAAAATACCTTAGTTGTTCTCCCAACTGGAACAGGAAAAACAATTATTTCTGTACTTCATATCGCTTATTTACTACAAAAAGGAGAGCTAAATGGTGATGGAGATTATATTCTTGTTTTGGCTCCAACAAAACCTCTTATTAACCAACATGCAAAGTCCTTTCGAAATTTCCTGAAAATAGATGAAAAAAAGATCGTTGAACTTTCTGGTGCAATTGCTCCTATTAAACGAAAGGATATTATAGCTACCGCTAAAGTGATTATTGCTACCCCTCAAACTATTCGAAATGATATCATTCACAATTATATCGATCCCAAAAAGTGTAAGCTAATTTATTTTGATGAAGCTCACCGAGCCAGAGGAGATT
>DAOUWQ010000417.1 GCA_030667035.1 Candidatus Heimdallarchaeota archaeon
AAAGAAAACAAGTGAGAGAGAAATTTGGTATTTCTGAAAATGCTTTCGTAATCCTCTATACAGGTAGAATCATTAAGGAAAAAGGATTAGACCTTTTTCCAACAATATACCAAGAACTTTTGAAAAAAGGTGATTCTTAAGTTAAAATCCAGTTTTTAATAGTTGGTGAAGGTCGCTACAAAGAAGAACTCATTGAGAAATTGAAACAAGAAAATATTGACCATAGTTTTCATTTTACAGTAGCAGAAGCCGAAGAAGATTTGGCTGCGTTGTATTCCAGTGCAGATTGTTTTCTGTTACCTACAAGGAGAGAAGCATTAGGACTTTCATTATTAGAAGCAATGAGTTGTTCTTTACCATGTCTTGTAACAGATTTATCGGGAGTAAAAGAAATAATCACTCATGGGAAAAATGGTATTATCTTTCCAAAAGATGATACAGCAGAAATAGTCAGATGGGTTTCAGCTCTATTTTCAAATAAAAATATGCGAGAAAATCTTGCACAACAAACTCGAATCACTATCACAGAAAAGTTCAGTGCAGAGATGCATTATCGTAATTTTATGCGTAGATTGTTAACGTAGTATTTTACCATATTTACGAAAAGATTAATACCACATTTTATTTTTTGTTATCCATAACAGCTGAGTGATCAATGTGAGTGAACGATTAGATTTTGTTTATGGAGAACGAGATGATTGCAAAGATATTTTTCGAATTGCTGAAACTACTGGTTGGGGTGAAACATTAAGTGATATCAAAAGATATCTTAGAAATCCTCATCACAAATATATCCTATTAGTAAATCCAGAAGGCGTTGTTATTGCAGTTACACTTACTGTTGCGTATGGTGATGTAGGATTCATTGGGCATGTAATTGTTGAACCGGAAATGCAAGGAATGGGGATAGGTCAAGAAATAATGATTGAAGCAACAAATTACTTGCTACAAAGTGGTTGTAAAACAATAAAACTAGATGCAGTGGAAAAAGCTCGAACATTGTATGAAAGAGTCGGTTACTTGTTTGAATTAAACTCCTTAAGATTTTATTTAGATGTATCAACAGAGGAAAGAAGAGAGCAATATAAAGAAAAACGAAGAGAGCATACCAAAAAATTTCCTGTGCATAACGTGAAAGAAGATGATTTAGCAGAAATACTCAATGCAGATGAAGAGATGTTCGGGTGCAATAGAGAAGGTTTGCTTAAAATTTTATTCGAAGACTTTTCTGAGTATGCATTCATTACTAAAGATACAAATGATTTCTTAGCTGGGTACTCGTTCGGTGTTGTTGAAAATAGAATATTAAGAATAAGAGCGGGATTGAGTGATTCTCTCGAGACAACCATCAGTTTAATTGATGCAGCAATACTCACCGCACTGGAAACAAATGAAATTGAAGGTGTATCTATTGGTATGGTTGAAAATACCAAATGGGGTGTCAAAGCTATGGATGCTTTAGGTTTTAACAAAACAGGTTATTCTCTAAGAATGTATACAGGAGATAAAACTGAAGGAACAATAAATCCATCTTATTTTGCTATTGGTCATCCAGCGAAAGGGTAGAAAAAATACTTTCACTGTTAAAACCATATTGCAAAATGCTCAAGGATCGTCCTAGAACCTTCTTCAAGTGATTTAGCAGAGATCATATAATGAACAAGTTCAGTTTCCTCAATTGATAATGCTGTTTCAACCAGTACTGTTGCATAGCCAATTCTAGCAAGTTTTCCACGAGCATTTAGACTATAAGAATCACCCGATTTTTGCAGAAGAGGAGAAATTCTTGGCATTGCATCTGGTAATTCACCCAGATGAATTTCACCGACTCTATCATAAATGAAATCTTTGATTTGCTCTATAGAAACTTTTTTGGGAGCACCAGCAATAAATTCGAAAATTCTTTGTGTTACAAAACTCGCAGCATCTCGTTTAGTGTAAAAGTGATTATCGAAATCTCGTATAGTTAATCTATTGTTGACTGCACTATCGATTATGAGGTTCAACTCACCCTCAATTACCTCATCCCAATCTTCGAAACCAGCAATAGTAAGGAAGTTCACTGCACTGCATCGTAATGATGTTTGTAACACTAACAAAGCATTACCTAATGGAGTAAGATTATAGTGGGAATGAACACCACCGAAACCAGTCCAAGCCATCCCATCTGAAGGGCCTTCTTTCTCACGAACCATTATCCCTGATTCTCTGAAATTTTTAAGTATACGTTCGAAACCTTTGACCCCTTTTCCTTTAACCCGTTTTGAAATAAGTGTGGTTAGTTCCTTAACTCGACTAAATCTGTTAATATCTTTGGAACCAAAATACAATTCGAGCTTCTTGTCGTAATTGAAAAAACGAGCACGATTAATAGGTTCCTCAAGATAAGGAATTAAAGATGCTGAAAGAAGTATCACAAAACTTGATTCACTATCAGTTTCTTTAATCATTTTTTGAGTTATTTCTCTAACTTCACTCATAAAATCACATCATACCTTAATTAAATACAATACTAAAACTGTAAAATGAACATAAAAACGATTCCATACAACAATCAATGATTTTCTTAAGAAAAAGAGAGATTACTCTTCTTCATCTTTAGGTAAAATTTCTGTCGCAGAAAGATCTTCTGTTAATTCAGTTGTTGTTGAAGAATCATTTTCATCAGATATTACTTTGAGATCAGCTTCTTTTTGTTTCTGTTTCTTCTTATGTTGATTTACATAATAAATAACATTTGATAACACAAACATCAATACAAGAACTCCGAAAATAATGAAGAAAATTGTGTTGAATTGCCCAGCAGTAGCTTCTACTTCTTCTTGAGTTAAATCCAACAAATGTTCTATTGGATTATTACCGAGAAGTTGAACTCCTAAAATAGAATAGAA
>DAOUWQ010000470.1 GCA_030667035.1 Candidatus Heimdallarchaeota archaeon
ATTAATGATATGAACAATGTTTCAGAGTATGATTTCTTTTTTGTTCCCGGTGGAAGTTCAGCGGGTAAACTCTTAGATATCCCTGAAAGTTTAGACTTGACTGTAGAAGCTTTTGAAAGCGGTTTGGTTATGGTTGCTATTTGTGCAGGACCTATTGTATTTGTTGAGGCTAATATCATTTCAGGGTACAATATTAGTGGCAATGCAGCAATTTCAGCGGAGGTTATTAGTGCAGGGGGTAATTTTATTCCAGATGAAATCGTTGTGGATGGTCCATTTGTAACCTCAGATTTTCCCTTTATGTATACTTTAGCTCAACAAGGTATTCTCAAAGCATTAGGATACTTTGAAGCAGATCCTCCAGAAATCGTTGATTATACACTTAATGCATTAGCAACAGGTGAAACAGAATCGATAACCATTCTTGTTGAAATGAGTGATGAATTCGCAACAAAAACAGTTCTTGCACAAGTATTTTTTGTTTTAGATAACCAGTCTCTAGATGAATATACACAGGTTCAACTGTACAAAAATAGTGCTGTTTTTAGTAGCATCTTAGACGAAGTTCCTGTTGGTACTTACAGATTGAAAATCATTGCTGAAGATGTCTTAGGAAATATCGGCATCTATGAATTGGAAGAAAGTATTAACATCAATTCAGTCAATAGTTTAGCTATTTCTCATCAACTTTTGCTTCTAAGCACTTCGATTTTTATGCTAGTTTCTATTATCAAAATTAAAAGAAAATAATTCAACAAAAGAATGCTATCAACCGACAAATACTCAAAAATGATTATTTTATAATGTTTAGTTAACCTAACAAAAAACAGTTTATTTCTTTAACAAACATGTTTATAATAAGTTACAGAATCGTATAGATAATGAGTGAATAATCATGCCCGTCGAAGACAATAAAGAAAATATGATGGTCTGTAAGGATTTTTGTGGTATGTGCCCAACATTCAAAGAAAATAAACTGAAAGAAGTTGCACCACATGCGCTTTTCTGTGCTCGAGGAAAATCAGAGATGGCAGATAAAATTGTTGACAAAGGATGCACTTGCTTTGGATGTCCTATCTACAAAAGAGATAATCTTCAAGGTGGTTATTTCTGCATATACGGTCTTGAAGGAAAGAAATAGGCCAACTTTCCTTTTTTCATTTTATTATTCTATTTTTCGATTATTTGTTGTGTTTAAAAGCACAAATTCAGTATATGTTGTGAAGTTACAGGCAAAGTAGAATGAATTGATTCAAAACTCTTGCACTTAATTATGCTTTTCTGTGCAAAAATTTCTCACCATACATTTTATCATTGTTCTCTCTTATACGAGACAACGATTTGTTTTTCTAGTGTATTATATTCTGTAATATGAATTGCCAATTGAATTTAGAATGGGAAACTTTGGGGCCACTGCCGAGAGAAAAAATAATTGGTTCCGATAAGAATGTTTGACGAAGATACATTGATCGATTGGCAACGAGAAGCGCGTGAAGAAATGAAAACACTTAGGTTTTGTCCTAACTCTGGCCATCTCATAACTTTGAAATTCAAAGAGCACAAATACTATCAAAATTTTTACTCTTGTCCGAGATGTGGCGACACTATCCTTTCAAAAGGAGTCATTAGAACGTATCACTCGAGAGGATACTCAAGATTCAAAACACGTTTTGGAAGTAAAGTTTAGAAGAAGAACTTGAAAGTTCTTTCTTCTTTTTTAATTTTTAAAATGAATAACTTACAAGTCTTTACTTTTTGAGACGTTTGTTAATATTCAAATCATTGTCTAGTAAAATCTCTTCAGCTAATCGCCATTGAGTAATATCCTCACCAGAGCTGATTATCGCTTCAACTTCTCCTTCCGAGTTCTTTAGCACAGTATTGTGCCAAGAGATTAATCGTTCTTCTCCTGCACTCGTTAGAATATAATTTTCGTAATAATCTTCAGAGGTTAGTTCCCCAGAAAGGACTTTAACAAAAGTGGTTCTTACCATTGTCTTTATCCTTTCAGGTAGAAAATTATCTATCCAATTTTTCCCGATCATTTCTTCTTTGGTGTAGCCCAATATTTTACATCCGTGTTCGTTGATTTGAACAACATTTTGATTTACATCAAGAACAAGTAGTAGAACACTCGCAATATCAAAATATTTCTGAGCAAGATCACGTTCTTCTCGAAGTTTTTCCTCTAATGTAACTCTTTTTGTCACTTCAACGATTGTTGCTGCAATTATTGAGCTATCCTGATACTCAAACTTGTTCATTTGCATTGAAACCCAGATAGTTTCTCCAGACTTGGAAACAATTCGAATATAATGCTCTGGTGCTGTACCTTGAAGCTCTACTTTTTCCAACTGTTCTACAAAAAATGATTGGTCTTTTTGATGTACAAGTTTAAGAAAATCATTAGCATTCAATGACAGAATTTCTTCTAAAGAATAGCCAGAGTGTTTTGCTATTATATCATTTGCAAAGACTATCTTATCGTCTTGAATTAAAATTATTCCAGCTACAGATTGTTCTGCTAGGTTTCG
>DAOUWQ010000436.1 GCA_030667035.1 Candidatus Heimdallarchaeota archaeon
GGTTGGGAGAAAATCAAAGGTAAAAGAGTACTCGTCGTAGAAGACGGTCCTACATTAACTCATGGTGACATGGAATACGGTGCAGGTGCAATTGCCGCCTGGAAATTCGGCGCAAAAGAATTAATCGACCCACGACCAAAAGCCATTGGTTCAATCAAAGCTACCTTTGAAAAATACAATCACCTTGGAATTATCCTCCCAGCAATGGGTTATGGTACGAAGCAAATTGAGGAACTCGAAAAGACAATTAACGCTATTGATTGTGATTTAGTTATTATCGGTACCCCAATTGACCTCTCCAAATTAATTAACATCAAACATGAAACTGTTAGAGTCAAATACGACCTCCAAGAAATTGGGCAGCCAGATTTGATGTCAGTTATAGAACCATTGCTTAAGGAAAAAGGATTACTCAAGTAATTATTTTCTCTTAAAAAAAGGGATAGCTAGTGCTATTCCTTATTACATTTCTTTTTGAACGTTTTTCGTAATTCTTTTAGCTGGTTACCAATATCTTCTTGCGATTTTTTGCCTTTTAATTTGAAAATAGAACCATCTTCAATAGCAAATAGTATTGAAAGCATACGAAGGTCACCTAAACCGGCTATATTAGCAAAGCCCTTATCAGAAATTTGTATACAGAGCTTCTTGCTCACTTTGCACTCTTTGTCGCAAGTAGAGCAATCTCTCATTTCAGCAAAAACTTCGTTCAATTCAAGATTAAGCCTGAAAATGTATTTGTCTTTGGGAACGATGACCTCATGTTTTTGATTTACTTCGAAACCTTGTCTCTTGACAATTTTTTCTACAACAGTTAAATCAAATCCAACAGGAGCATAACCTACTTCTTGAGATGAAGTGGTAACCAAATCATTAACTATTTTTTCAAATAATACAACTAAATCAGCTGGTTTTTCCCATCGGAAGAAGGAAAAATTAGCTAATGTTTTTTCTTCAAATAACCGAGTAATATCACGTTTCAATTTTGATTGTTTTATTTCAGAACCTTTTTTGGGTGTGAGAATAATAATTTCATTCAAAGCGTTAAACTGTTGAGATGCGAATTCAATAGTGTTCATTACAAAATTAACAGCATTTTTTGATGAGCACATAAAAAGATATTTTCGGGCGCCAGTATAATAAAGAGGGACTACTAATTGATTTAGCATTGACCCAGTAATTGTTGTAATCCAAATTTGTAAATCAACAGAATTTGAATCTGTTTCAGTACGAAAA
Source organism: Candidatus Heimdallarchaeota archaeon (assembly GCA_030667035.1). GTDB lineage: Archaea > Asgardarchaeota > Heimdallarchaeia > JABLTI01 > JABLTI01 > JABLTI01. The sequence continues at coordinate 1,237 of DAOUWQ010000436.1, forward strand.
ATAACTGGATCTACACCAATCATTTCCAAGAGATTGCTTTTATTGTGTGCGGAGATTTCTCTTAATGCTTGATGAAAAACATCTTTCATTATACCAGATTCTAAAGTAATAATCACTTTTGCTAGGAACCGTGCCAAGGAAATCTACTCGAACGAACAATTACTTTCTATGCTCTGAAAATATATGTTTCAACAAATATATAACATTCGACTCACTACTGAAAATAGACTCGATGAGTTTTTTTCTGCCTACAAGATTAAATGCTAGTAATCTAATAATATTATTATGAAAAGTTCCTTCCCTCAAATTACCGCTGAAAAAATTCCCTTTATTTCCGTTAATCAAATGATACAAGTGGATGATCTGATGATACAAAAATATCACATTTCTCTTTTACAAATGATGGAAAATGCGGCGTATTATTTAGCTAGACTTTGTCAAATCATTTATCCAAATAGAAAGGAGATTATTGTTCTTTGCGGAAAAGGAAATAATGGTGGCGGAGGACTAGGAGCTACGCGAAGGCTTCATAATTGGGGTTATAAAGTGAGTGTGCTTCTAGCAGATAAAGCTCAAATGCTAAAGCCTATCCCAAAAATACAATACGATATTATTTCTAATCTCAAAATTGATATTTACTCAGAAATTGTAGAACAGGAAAAATTCATAGAAACTCTATCTGAAAAATCATTGATAATAGATGCTCTTCTAGGGTATAGTCTGAAAGGAAATCCAAAAAATAATTATGCTAAACTAATTCAACAAACGAATGAAATAAAACTACCAGTTGTCAGTTTAGATATTCCATCAGGTATCGAAGGGACAATAGGAACCATCTATGAACCAACAATAGTTGCAGAGAAAACGCTAACATTAGCTTTACCAAAAACGGCTTTTCGCGTTAATAAAATAAAGAAATTTATTGGTGAATTATTTGTAGCTGATATCTCCGTGCCGATAGAGCTTTATGAGGAAATGGGATTAACTGTAAGTAATGAACTATTTAGTGATTCACCAATTCTTGAGATATTAGATTATTAATCTACTTTTTTGGTTGAAGCAGCCATTTTGTCTGAATCAATAATTATTTCTATTAAAGATGGGGCGTTTGCTTTAATCGCATTTTGAAAAGCTTGATCCAACTTCTTTGGGTCCTCTACTCTTATTCCAAAACCACCACAAGATTGAGCAAATTCAGCAAAATTGGGATTAGGAAAGCTTACACCATATTCAGGATAACCGTCGCGAAGTAATTCTTTCTTGATATTCTTAAGCTTTTGATCATTAAAGACAATAGCAATTAGGTTTAGTTTCTCTCGAACGGCAGTTGTAAAATCGGCCATTAGCATACCAAATCCACCATCTCCAGCTAAACAAATAACTTGTTTTTCTGGGAAATCTAATTTAGCCGCTAAGGCAGCAGGAAGAGCAAAACCCATACTAGCAATATTAGCATTCAAATACGGTCTATGTCCTTCACAAATAAATTTCTTATAAAACCAATAGGTGTGGTCCCCAACATCGAC
>DAOUWQ010000157.1 GCA_030667035.1 Candidatus Heimdallarchaeota archaeon
ACCATTTTCTTTTAACAATTGTAATGCACGTTCAATGAACAGAATTGCAATATCATACAATTTATATGCAGAATAATATTGCTGGGAAAAAATCTTTTTCTCTATTATATTTCTAATCTTTTTGATTTCAATGTAAGGTGGATTACCTATTATTAAATCAAATCCTCCTTCTTCAAGAATAGTAGGAAACTTTTCACACCAATGTAATGGATCTATTTCTAACAATTCTTCAAGAGTGAAGTTATTTTTCTTACTTTTCTCATTAAGATAGAGCATAAATCCTTCATCAAAATTCTCAATTTCTTTCATATGATTATTTACGAAACCTATTAGACTATTTCCTGAAACTAAATTGAAATCTAAATCTATTGAAAAAGACGAATCGATAGTTGCGTCATCTTGATTGGAAATAAACCATAGCCATAAATTTATTTTTGAAATTGAGAGCGACTCTTCAATCAAATCAGCGCCGAATATATTATTTTCAATAATGGTTTTCTTAATTTCAGCATCAGATTCATTTAATGATAATTTTCCTGTAATGCTTTTGTGAAATTCAAATAAAATTCTAGCCGTTGCTAGCAAGAATTCTCCAGATCCACAGGTAATATCTAAAATTCTGAGATTTGAAAGGGTATCATATAAAGTTGTGATAGAATTTCTATTATCGATTCTTGTGATATCTTCTAACTCTTTAAGTGGAATGGCCATTTTTTGAGAGAGTATGGAAAAGATAGTTTTTTTCGTCATAAAACTAGTAATTTCTGGTGGGGTATAGAAGACTCCTTTCTTTCTTCTATCTGTTAATAAACGAGCCATTTTGTTATTCCCTGAATCCACTTCTTCAATTGACACATAATTGAAATAATTCAAATCCCTTTCAAAAATAGTGCTCAAAGAATCAATTACACTACAACCATATTTATTGATTTTTTCATAAGCAAATTCAGCTAGTTTACTAGCTTCTAAATCGTTAGTATAATTACTATTAGCGTAATATGTGTTAGAAAACCAAATTCTGATATTTACCGGAAGTTGTAATAGAAATTCTCGGTCATCAATTTTAAGAGATGATTTTATTTGTTTTTTCCCAAAAGCAGAAACTAAAGCTTGCAATTTTTTATTTGTATCTTTACTTTTTAAAAGGCAGGTGAAAATTACTTCTGCTGAACATTTCTCTTTTTCACTATTTTTAATTAAACCATTTTCTGTAAGTGTAGGAATCATGAACAAAGCAAATAGCAAATGCTGAAGATATTGTACAGCACCCTTTAAATTTAGTTCAAAATTTACATTTCTTAATAGATAACCTTGCATTTCACAGTATTCATTGTAAATTGAATCAATTTCAACTCGAGTAAGATTATCTAACATTTGTTCTTAATTCCCAAAGCTACAAAATTGTTAACTAACCTAAAGAGTGAACTTGGGTATTATAAATTTTATTTGAGTCAGTAGAAATAAAAGAAATAGAGAGGAAAACGAAAGAATTTCGTTATCCTAATCAATAAATTAAGTGTTATTCAATTTATTCTGATGGTGGTGCTGCTACTCGTTGAGTATGTTGATCAAAGAGCATATCATTCTTGAAACCAGCATGTTTGTCAATAAGTTCAGATGCATTAGCTTCTTCTTCTATTTGTTCATCTATGAACCATTGAAGCAATGTTCTAGCTTGAAGTTCACTGATTTCTTCTGCAAGCTTCACTAAAGCAACAATAGTACCTGTAATATATTGTTCGTGTTTGTAACCTGCATCAATAATTTGTTTTATTGATTCCCAATTACTCTTTGGTTTTGCTAATCCCAATAATTCAACAGTTCCACCTGTTTCTACAATATAATCCATGAATTTCTTAGCATGCACATATTCTTCTTGTGCTTGTAGATAATACCAATTTGCTAAATTGTGATAGGCTTTTTCCTCAAGCCAGAAGGACATACTAAGGTATAGATAACCGGAATCTAATTCTTCTTTTATTTGCTTGTTTAGAGCGTCATTGAATTTTTTACTTATTAAAGCCATGTTAAATCATCTCGTGATTTCGTTCTGAGAAATTAGTAACTAGGAATGTATTGAAAGATAGGTATCCCAAACAATTTCTCAAACTATGTAACCTTTCTGCACTTAAATAGATACTTTCTTATAAAGTATGAAAAATGAATAAATAATTAACAGATTCTAAAATAGGAAAGCGATATAACTTCAGTAGTTAAGTTATATCAAAATTTGTTTACTTTTCTTTACTTCCAGGCCAAGTATGTTCTCTTGGATTTGGATTGATCTTTTTAAGAAGTTCATCAAGACCGGGCTCAACACCTTGCATGAGCATATAACCTTTGTTCATTTCTTTGTTGGTAATTTCTCCAGCAATATTGGTAGTCATTATCTTTTCAACTTCTTTAACATCTCGAGTACGACCTAACGTCCAGATCATTTTTGCATAAGCAGTACTTGGTAGCATATTTGCTCCTTCGAATACTCCTTTCGCTAACATATCTCTACCTGTTTCATAGACTCGAAGATTTGTAAATCCGTAGAGAGGTTCAACAACGATACAAATAGGTATTTCTTCTTCTTGGGCTCTCTCGAGAGCAGGGTACATGTCTGTATTAACATGCCCTAATCCCGTGCCAACGAAAACAATTCCATGATATCCTTTGTCAATAACTGCATCTAGTGTATCTGGATTCATTCCAGGATAGAAATAGAGAATAGTGACTCTTGGATCAATTTTAGTATCTATCCAGGTATCAGCAATGTCTCCTCTTCGTTTCACATCATCTTTAAGGAAAGTGACTTTTTGGTTTGCATCAATTACACCCAAAGGAATATCACTTATAGTTCTAAAGGCATCTCTACGACTTGAGTGCATTTTTCTGACTCGTGTTCCTCTGTGGATAAGATTATACGAATCGCTAGTACCGCCATGCATGCAAAGAACAACTTCGGCTAAATCTGCATACCCTGCAACATGACTTGCATTTATGATGTTAAGTGGTCCATCACTTGAAGGTCTATCACTGCTGCGTTGTGATCCTACAAGAACAACTGGTGCAGCTAAATTTTGGAACATAAATGAAAGAGCAGAACCTGTATATGACATTGTATCTGTTCCATGTCCGATAATAACTCCATCCGCTCCACTCTTGAATTCCTTCATAACAGCTTCAGCAGTTTTAACCCAGAATTCCGGTTTGAAATTCTCAGAAAGAAGTGAGTAGATTTTCTTTGGTGTTAAATTGCAAATATCAATTAGCTCAGGAACTGCACTAAATAATTCCTCGGGAGTAAAAGCTGGTAATACCGCTCCTGTTCTGTAATCGAGACGAGAAGCTACTGTTCCACCTGTTCCTAGTAAAGTGACATTTGGCAAATGATCTTTGAATGTAACGCTTATATCGGGAAGTTTGTATTTTCCTTCTTTGTATCCGTATTCTTCTATTGTTGTGTCTTCAGTAATTTTAACGCCAATATTGTAACCCGTGTCTACTTTTAAAACAAGATACCCTTGGGTTGTATGCTGGCTTCTTGGAAGAATAACACCCTCGTAGAGAGCGTCTCCTTTTTTAACACGAACTTGGCTCCAAACACCAATACCCTCATTTTCTAATCTTGTGCGAAGTTTTCCACGATAGCCAGTTGGTTCTCGAACAACTTTCTGTTCTTCTTTTTTAGTTTCACTGTTTTTTTTCACCATAGTAAACACATCAATTAGTTGCTGGCTTTGGCCTCCAATTTCTTCAGAACAAAATCATAGACGGTTTTTCCGGAAATACCTCCGTTCGTCCTTCGCATAATAGTACCAGTTATTTTTTTTGCAATACGTTTGTTCATTGAACTGTCTTTTTCTGAAATTTTTTCTTCATTAAATTTAGTAAGCTGGCCGAGTGCTTCTGCAAACAATTTTTCAATTTCTGAATCAGAAACTTTTCTAATTTTCAAATCTGAAAGAGCTTGTTTGAGACTTTTCTTAGGATTATTGATGATAGTTTTAGCAATGTTAGGTAATTGATTAAAATCATATACTCCATCTTCTGCTCCTTTGATAATTTCTGCCGTTTTTTCAATGGTTAGCTTTGATGTGTCAAATCCTTCTCTTCGGAGAGCAAGTAGTGTTTCCTCTATGAAGAAGTAACATTTTTTGGGATTTAATTTGTATTTTTCAATCAGCTCTTGAACTGTGGTTAACGTTTCATGTCGTATCATTGCTTTTACTTTCAGATAATCCAAATCGTACTTTTCTTTGAATTCTGCTTCCCATTCCCAAGGGCGTTTCTGTACTTTTTTCTTTAACTCTTCGATTTTCTTAATATCCATATCAATTGGTGGAGTGTCAGTATCTGGATACAATCGATCTTGCCCGTGAATAACCCTCAAAAATTCAGAATTATTATCTGGTAAAAATCTACGAGTTTCTAAGGGTACACCATCAAGAGCCATTTTTGCTCTTTCAATAATTTTTTTCATAGCATGAATTACCCAAGTTTGAGGACCGAGTGTTAAAAAGTACCCATCATCTTTCTTCAATCGAAGTGTTTTTCGAATATCTTTATCTAATTTATCTGTAATAAGTGGGAAGAAGAGATTTTCTTCAAATTGCTCTTTATTTTTTCTTAAAGTCTTTTCGTGTAATTTACGAAAAGCTTTATTGCTAATTTCATCAGAATGGAAGAAATTGTTTCTTGGAACTCCAGAAATCAATTCAGCTTTTTCAATAATATCCTGACCAAAATCCTTGCCTGGTTGGATTTCTAATCCCAATAAATTACCGAATTTTGGCAAACGAATACCCATAACAATACTATTTGCTGGAATATTTTTATCAGAAAATTTGTCTGTTAAATCAATATAAGTGTGTTCCAATTCTTTCTTTTTGAATCCGCGCTCTTTGAGCATTGCAGCAATTTTAATCAACATATCTTGTCTTGCTACTTCACGCGCTGCAAGGTCAACAAAGGTGCTTAAATCTTGTACTCCCTTTAACTCAACTCGGCGCCCTCCTTTGATGCTGATATTAACATCTTGTCTAGCAGTTCCAAGTCCTCGTTTTCCAATTCCACTCAATCTTAGCGTTAATCCAATATATTCTGCAGCTCGTTGAAGATCTTGCGGGTTATCGCAATCATTGTGATCTGTAATCACTTCAACTAGAG
>DAOUWQ010000243.1 GCA_030667035.1 Candidatus Heimdallarchaeota archaeon
AGCAAGGAAGAAGAAGAATTAACTATATTAGAAACTCCCAACTCAAGTTTAGAAGAACCATTAAACGAAAGCTAAAATTTCAGGTGAAATCTACAAATAGTAAATATTAAATGGTTTAAAGATTAGATATTGTTACTTAATATAACTAATGTGATGTGGCATGGAAAAAGGATCTCTGCGTTGGGCTTCAAGTGATGGTGCATTTTTATTTCAAGTACCACATGATGAAACAATGTTTTCACTTGAAACGAGTATCCTCTTATCAAGTAGTCTTTATGCTATCTCAATTTTCTTAGAAAAAGGAGACCTCTCCTTTGGAGGTGAGAGACTTTCAATAATACGGTTGAATTTTCATCCACCTATACCAGATGAAGAAGAAGAGGAAGAAGTATCAAACGAGGAGAATGAAGAAGGATATGTCATTCACAGCACATACAAAGGTGGTTTTGGATTTCAAAGCATATTTCATACAAGTGAAATCAACAATGAACTAAGTGAATTTGAAAAAGCCTTTTTGGAATCAGTAGTAAATCATGTTCTGGAAAAATTAGAGAAAGCAGGATTTCAAGTTTCAGATATTCCCTTCTTGCAAGATAACGTCGTAATTAATGATGTTGAACAAATGCTAAATGAAATTGATACTAAATATAAATCTCTAGCAGCAAGTTGGTCGCTTGCAGATGACCCTGATTATGAAAAAGATCGCTATGATTTTTCTAATGTAGTTTATCATGGTAAAATTAATGTGAAAGATCTTTTCTATGATTTGGCTGAGCATGCTGTTGAATCATTAGATGAATTACTGCTTAGTAAAGAAGGAAAAATGACTCTCTTTAGAATTGCTAAGAGTTTAGTCGGGTTATCAGGACTTTTGTATAGCGATGAGAATTCAGAAAAGATTAGTGATGAAGAGCTTAATTTTGCTCATTCTGAAATTATTTTGGAAACCTCTCAAAGTAAAAGATTGTTCCGATTAGATGTTCGAGCTTATAATATTGTTGAAGAGCAATATTGTGATATTACTATTATGGGTTAAGTTACTCATTTCTTATTGTTTTGTGCTGTCCTCATATAATCGAACAGATATAATTGAGCTAAACCCGCCCATTTTCCATACTGATTAACCATTTTTACTCGACATTCTTCCAGGGATTTTTCTTTACCTCTGAAAAACATTTTACAAACTCCTCGCTGAATCCAGATGTCAGTTGGTGGAGCATCTATTTTTCCCAAACCGTAAAGTAGAAACATATCTGCAACTTTTGGACCTATTCCTCTGAGTTTGATGAGTGTTTTCTTTGCTTCATCAGTAGGGATGTCATAAAATTTTTCAAGTCTTACTTGATAATTTGCAATTTCTTCTGTTGTGGTAATAATATAATCTTCTCGATATCCAAGGCGGGCTTCTTTCAAGAGATGTTTATTTCGATGCAATGTTTTGGGTTCTGGAAAAGAATACACCATAAAATGGTCTGTTCGATATTTGTCTCCGGCTAATTCTTTTAGTTTTCTAATTTGGGCATTGAACTTCCAGACGGAGTTATTTTGAGTCATAATTGAACAAATGAGACTCTCGAATAAATCATGTGCACGAGTTAATCGCAATCCATACCTATCTTTAAACGCTCTAGCTAATGGATCACTTTTGAATTCTTCATAGAACTGCAGTAAATTCATATCTAAACCAAAAATAGTTCTAAGATACTTTTTCATAATTTTTACTTCGTTTTCACTTAAAGATCCAGAAGGGTCTGAAAGCTCAGCTATTATTTTTGTTTTTTTCTGACCAATTCGACAAACAATATTCTTTGTTGTTCCTGGAACTTTTATCACTAGATAATATTTTTCTAATTTATCACTTACAGGTCTCGGAAATGAACTATGTCCAGATTCTATTGTTCTCTTTAAATCAATTGGACCTTTTGTAGGTAAATTTAGAGGAATCCAATCACTCGTTGCCATTAGTATTTAACCTTCTAAGTTCTTATCTCAGTAGAGATTTTCTCTAACAAAAAAAGTTTTTGTCTCATTATCAAAAACAAATTGAACATTCATTCATTGATGGGAGCTTGTTATCGCGTTACGAACTTTTTCTTCATATTTGAAGAAGGCTTCTTGTATTTTTCCAAGGAATTCACCACTTTCTTTGAATTTTTCAGAGGAGTAGTCTCTTGCACTCACTGCAAAAGCCATCATTCTTGTTGCAGTGTAGACTTCATAAAAGAAAATCCTGTTACTGATATCTGGTAATTTAACTTTGGAGTAATAAGTATTGTAAAAATGATGCCTATAACCATCTAGCTCAGGGTATAAAGAGAAAAAGAATAATGTCCAGCCAGCATCTAAAGCGGGATCACCTAAACGAGAATATTCCCAATCAATTAATCCTGTTACTTTTGCCCCTTTGACCATGATATTTCTTGGTTGTGGATCTCCATGAAGAAGAGAAAATCTATCTAGCTTCAGTTGTTTTTTGAAAGACATAAACCATTTTCCAAGCGGGTCAATATAATAACCGGCTTTTCTTAAGAAATTCAGAGAGCGATTAATATCATTCAAAATATATTTGTCATATGGAATTTCTTCTTTAATAATTCCTTTTGGTGTTTCCATTCCGTAATTCTTGAAACGGTAATTATGTAGATTGACCAGATATTGTACAAATCCAGTAATTACTTTTTCAAAATCTGCTGGTGTATAAGTTTTTATAGCTTGCTCAAGCGTTACTCCAGGAATTCGTTCAATAATTGAAAATGGATAACCAAGTATTTTTGAATCTACTTCCAAGAGATATGGTTTGGGAACAGGTATTGGTGCTCCTTGTAATCTCCCCAATTTATTAAATTCTCTTTGAGGTTTTAATGAATCATGTTTTTCGGGATATATTCTTAATACTACACTTTTTCTAATTTCTTGCCCAGAGAGTATAAACTTGATATCTGAGAAAAAAACTTTATTGGACATACCAGATTGAATTCGTTCAGGGGTATCTATAGAAACCAATTGTGCATTCTTTGGAATAAGCAACCAAATCTTACCTGTCTCTAATAGGTAGTTTTTCAGTCTTTGTTGAATTTCCTCGATAGGTAATAATGGTTTCATAATCCTCTTTTTCCTGAGTAATGACTTTCAGTGAATTGTCAAATAATAAATATTAATGAACAGAATAGTTCTTCCTCTTACATTTATTTTATACTTATTATTTGAAGTTTAGGGTCGAGCAAAAAATCTCTAGAGACTATCAAACAGTTTGAAAATAACATTTGCAGCTGTTTTGGAAGTTATACTATTAATATCTAGTTGAGGGTTTACTTCTACAACTTCAAAACAACGAATTCCTTTCGCTAGTTTCGTAGTAATTTCAAAAAGCTCTCGAGTAGTTATTCCACCTGGTTCAGGTACACTAACACCTGGAGCAAAGGCAGGATCAAGAACATCAATATCTAATGAAACATAGAGATTCTTATGCTTCCTCAAAATTTCCTCAATGAACTTATTCCTTTTCGAATCATCTTTGACTTCAGAAGCAGATAATATCTTCATCTTATTCTGCTTTGCGTACTCGACTTCTTCCCAACCTAAGTTATGACCACGTATACCAATGAAATAAATGTTTTCGGGTTGTATTAATTTCTGTTCAATGATTCTTTTCAACACTGTTGCTCGAGAGTTTTTGTTATTTTCCGGAAATTCATTCATCAAATCAAGATGAGCATCTATCCAAATAATAGCGTCTAGTTTTTGATTACTTGTAACAAATCCTTTAGCAGTTCCTAAAGCAATTGAATGATCTCCACCCAAAATTACTGGTATAGCATTTTTATTAATAATGGTTTTAACTCGAGTAGAAAGTTGATTTTGCATTTCTTCATAAGTGAGCTCTAGATCAAAATCACCAAAATCTAAAACGTTGAATTGATGAATTGATTGCTCCTGCAGCCCTTGTCCTGAATAAAACTGGGAGCTTTTACGGATGCTCATTGGTGCAAGATTTGAGCCCTCAGTGTAAAAATCAATAGTGTCCTCAAAGGGAACACCAACTATAACAGCATCGACATCAATAGCTGATTCAATTTCTTCAACTAAGAATGTTCCACAGAATTCTTCAGTCATCTTACTCAAATCAAAATTAGTTATTTGCTATTTTAATTATTTCTTTGGTAATGTATATCATATTACCTATTTTATCAT
>DAOUWQ010000011.1 GCA_030667035.1 Candidatus Heimdallarchaeota archaeon
AAAATGATGATGATGAAACTGCAGATAATTAATCCTGAATAATCCTTCTCTAACTGATTTTTTTCTCTCGACCGACAATAATACACTATTATTCTAATCGATTTTATATTGAAAAGGACAATTGTTAACCTAAGGTTTCTTTTAAAAACAACTGAACCGTATTTGATAAAGGTGAAATAAATTATGAAAATTAAACAATTATTAGCAGATATGAGAAATATTGACATTCGTTTTCGTGTGATAACAAAAGGTGAACCTAGAGAAATTTCTTCAGCAGATGGGAAGGAATTACAGCTTGCAGAAATAGAAGTAGGTGATGATACAGGAAGAATTTTCCTTACGTTATGGGATAAAAGTATAGAAATGTTGGATGAAGGAGATATTGGCGAGGTTAAAAATGGATTCATAAAAGTTATTCGAAACGAATTAAGGTTAAATGTAGGCAAATATGGAGAACTTGTGAAAGTTGAAGATGCAAAAGATTTTGTCGTATCGGAAAAAATACCAAGTGATTTTCCAGTTCCGCCCGATGACTATAAACCAAAATTCAAAAAACGGCACCAGAAAAGATATTAATTTTTTATCAAAAAAACTTTTGGGGAAAATTATCCCCTTTGATTTTTATTTTTTATTACTTTACATTTCCCGGACAGGATACCTTAGTAAAGCTACTAGCCCACCAAAAGATTTGAAGAGAATCGTACCTTCCTCTGTATCTATACTAATGATTTCAATATCAGATCCAGAATCCAATGCTTTTTTGCCTATTTCAGCAACAAAATCCTCTGTTTCATCAATGGTTAATCTGGAGCTATTGCACTCGGGACAATTGCTTTTGAGTAAATCCTCTTCATAAGCAACCAATTCCTTAGCTTTTACATTATCCTGTCTTGAAAAGCCACACTGAGGGCATGCAACTTTGACTCGGAATACATCCATTTCTTCGCTGATTAATAACGTCTTAACAGCACCGAGTTCAATTGCTTTTAGTACTTCTTTCTGACCATAAGCGACCATACCAGTATCTTTACCTAGTTCTCTAAGAAAAACTTGAACGAGTTCCTTTTCTTCAAGATAGCGAACATCTTTTAGTAGTTCAGTCGATTTTTCCATCATTTCACGAATACCTTGTTCACCAGTATACCCAACATCTACTGTACCGATGACTTTGTCTACTAATCGATAATCAAGATTATTTCCTCTAACGAAAAGATCTTTGGCAAGCGCTGGCCCACCAACAACTATGCCCTTCAAATCAGGAACTTCAAGAAACAATTTGCTAGCAACTACTCCAGCTCTTTTCAAGTGCTCTTGAGCAAGAACTTCAGTTCCCCTTTGTATTCTCCTTTGAGATTGACCACCTTTACCGTGTTTTCCAGGTACAAAGGAACTCATCTTTTGCAAAAAGGTCATGTGATTACCACGAAGAAGAGCGTAAGCAGCACTTACACGATCAATTACCATTAAGCCATATTGTTCTTTTTCAATTAATTGCTCTCGTAAATGTTCGGTATGAAAACGTGAATCACAAACATACATTTTACGAGTAAGAGGGTCTGCAGGAGTAATTGGCCAATATTCAATTTTTCCTGTTTCAGTTTGACCACAAAAAATAACTAGCCCATTTTTAGGCAAAGTTTTCATCTTTTTTAATCGACTTAAAATGCTTGAAAGAGCAGCAGTAACTGCCTTACCTGTTTGTTTGCTCTTAATATTTGCTGCAGTGCCCCTCTCGTCAGTCAGCTGGTTTGTAACATCAGGTAGAGAGGTTCCATTAGGCATATACAATGTTACTAAGCAAGTTGCACCATTGAATGATTTTTTTCTCTCTAATCTTTCGATGCTTTGTTTTATTTTATAAGTTTCAAATGATGAAGCTGAATCTGACATAGCGTTCTATCTCAAGTAAAGTTTATTCTAAATTACTTTATTATTACTATTTGTTCCTTCAATTTACAATATATAAATGTTGATACTAATTATGAAGCAATCTTTTTATTTGGTATTAGATTAATTTGCAAATGAATTCTTAAAACTCTACTAGATGATTTTTAACAAATCACACTTTAGGAGAAATCTAAATGAATAGAAAAATTGGGTTAATTCCAGGAACGGGCAAACAGAGCAAGGGCATAGCACTAAGATTAGCAAAGGCAGGTTATTCAGTTATTCTTGGTTCACGAACCAAAGAAAAGGCTGTTCTTGCTGCGAAAGAATTAAGTGAAAAAATCCCCAAAGTCCAATTTATTGGTGAATCAAATGAAGAAGTAGTGAAAAAATGCAATCTATTGTTTTTTGCTGTTCCTTATCAAAATATGGCTGATACAATAGAAAAGCTAAAACCATTCCTTCAACCAGAAACTATTCTAGTAGATGTCATTGTTCCACTAATATTTCAAGCAGGAATTGCGAGTTGCTCAGATGAAGTACCGAACAATTCCGTAAGCGAATACTTGCAAACTCTTGTTCCAGAAGGAATAACCGTTGTTGGGGGATTCAAAACAATTTCTGCTTCTAAATTGAACAAAATTGATGAACCATTAAATGTTGATCTCTTCCTAACAGGAGATAATAAAGAAGCAAAACAAGAGATCAAAGAGATATTATCAAAGATAACTGGTTTAAGACCACTGGATGCTGGACCATTATCATTTTCAAGAACAACAGAACAAATGACAGCATTAGTCATAAATCTAAATAAATTAAACAAATTGAAACATGGATCATTTCGAATTATTACAAGCTGATTTTATTTTATAATCAACTTTATTCGCTAAGTATAGTCAATAAAAATGATCGAAACTAAATCGCTTTCCGCTATTTTTTGTAAGCAATTCGGACAATAACCTTTTGCAGAAAGCCAGTTTAGAATGTGTTCTTTATGAGCATAGCTTTGGCAACAAGGTGTTCTCACTATTGTATCATCTGGTGAAAGTGCAGCTTGACAAATTGCACACAATGACCTTTGAGAGTCGCATGCAGAGCAACTTTTCGCTTTTGATTTTATTACCTCACCACAAGTGCTACAGGTAAAGTAAGCAGCATTATCTTTCCGAAGTGAGAGAGTAGCTTTTTTCCTTCTACGAGAATCGATCTCATTTTCAATAAGAGTTTTTGTTTCTTTATCCAGAGATTTATCTTTTAATTTAAACTCTAATTCTGCATCGGCAAATTTTTTAAATGATTTTGAGGGGGGCTTGTTTTTTTTACTATAATAGACCATTAACGCAGTCATTCCAATTGCCACAATCAGCAATATTACATCTATTGTAAAACCATTACCAATAATAGCCCAAGAAACAATATCTCCAATCCAAATTAGAGAAGTAAAAATCGAACCCAGTACTAGGAAAAGAATAACACTCATATCTCTTTTTGTTTCTGTTTGAATCTTTAATCACCAATTGATGTAACTTTCAATAAGATGCTTTTTACGATTTTTTGCACCATTATTGTTCTAATTATTATTTTGTTTTATAGCTTTTATACCTTTAGAATTATTAATTCTTGAAATTTGAAAGCAAGAAAGAGTAAACATTACTGCCAACATTTTTACTTTGTGTTTTTTTAACCAAAATAAACGATTTTTTGCTTCTAGAAAAAGATAGAATGAGTAGAAAATTTTTAAATAGTATTAATTTAAGGTGCTTTGTAGCGTCTATGTTGTATGTATGACGTTTATATCACCTTGGATTTAGGTGATTAAAAATATCCTATCCCTCGAGAAAATTATTGAGGTCAATTCAAAATGGGTAAAATTACAGATCCAATCTACGAGCAAGTGGTTAAGCGAAATGCTCACGAACCAGAATTCCATCAAGCAGTGAAGGAAGTTCTAGATTCAATCGAGCCAGCTCTAGAACAACACCCAGAATTTGTTGAAGCAAGAATTGTCGAGAGACTAGTAGAACCTGAAAGAATAATTACTTTCAGAGTTCCATGGGTCGATGACAAAGGTGTTGTCCAAGTTAACAGAGGTTTCAGAATCCAATTTAATGGAGCAATAGGACCTTACAAAGGTGGATTAAGACTCCATCCATCCGTTTATGACGGAATTCTAAAGTTCTTAGCTTTTGAACAAGTATTCAAAAACGCACTTACCGGATTGCCAATGGGCGGTGGTAAAGGTGGTTCTGACTTCAATCCAAAAGGTAAGTCTGATGGCGAAGTTATGCGCTTCTGTCAAGCCTTTATGCGAGAACTTTACAGACACATTGATGCTGATTTAGACGTTCCAGCCGGTGATATCGGTGTAGGCGGACGAGAAATTGGTTACCTCTTTGGTGCTTATAGAAAAATCAAAAACGTCTGGCATGGTGTTTTAACAGGAAAAGCTCCAGAATACGGCGGTTCACTTGGTAGACCAGAAGCAACAGGTTATGGTGCTACTTGGTTTGCAGAAAGTATGCTCAAACACAGAGGAGTAAAAGATGGCCTCAAAGGTAAGGTTGTCGCAATTTCCGGTTCTGGAAATGTTGCACAATATGCTACCGAAAAAGTAAACCAATTAGGTGGTAAAGTAATTACTCTTTCTGATTCCACAGGTTTCATTGTTGACAACGATGGTGTTGACAAGAAGAAATTGGAATTCGTTATGCACTTGAAGAATGTCAAACGTGGTAGAATTAAGGAATACGCAGACAAATACAAAGTCGACTATTATATCTACAACGAACATAAAGACATCAAGAGTCCATGGTATGTTCCAGGTATCGAAGTTGCACTTCCAAGCGCAACCCAGAACGAAGTTGATTTAGGTGAAGCTAAAGCTCTATTAAAGAGTGGTTGCTTAGCTGTCAGCGAAGGTGCAAATATGCCTTGTGTCGCAGAAGCAGTAGACTTATTCATTGAGAAAGGAGTCTCCTTCGGTCCAGGTAAAGCAGCAAACGCTGGTGGTGTCGCTACTTCCGGTCTAGAAATGTCCCAAAACAGTTTGAGATATTCATGGACAAAAGACGAAGTATTAACCAGACTTCACAAAATAATGGATAACATCCATGAAACTTGTGTAACAACAGCAGAAAAGTATGGTTCTCCAGGGAACTATGTTGTTGGAGCAAATATCGGTGGCTTCATGAAAGTTGCCAAAGCAATGCTCGCACAAGGTGTTATTTAATTCGATTACTTTTAGAGGGCTTTTATGCCCTTTTATTATCTTTTTTATTTTATTTCTACACTAAGGGTAGAGCCAAAATAAGGTCAATTAATACAGCTATTTCTAGACAAATTCTTAAACGATGTTCTATGTTTTTTTATTATTAATATTAGACTTAGATTAAATGGTGAGTTAATTGAAAAATAAGAGATATTGTACATTTTTGTTTATTTTATTATTCTTTTCGAGTATTATTTTTGGTATTACAACAGTTAAGGAAAATAATGCTGTAACTATTGAGAATCCAACAGATATGAAAATAGAAATGTTGGGTGACTTTTCAGAATCTTTTAGCACAGAACCTCATAGATTAAGTGGCATTACTTTTATGGATGGTTCTATTTTCGGAATTACTACCAGTCACGGTTTTATTTATGAATATGATGCAGTTACGGGTGTAAGTATTGGTAATTATTCATTACCATTTGCAACTGGGGGGATTGCCAATGATGGAACTAATCTCTATATTTCAACTTACCTAACTCCCCCAAATGGAACTATAGCGAAGTTTAACTCTACTGGTGCTATGATATCCTCTATTCATACCCCACTTTCTGTTGGTGTTTTTAGGAGTTTGACTTGGGATGGCACTCATCTTTGGGCGTTTCAAACTGATGTAAATAACTTGCATAGAATTGACCCAGATACTGGTGTAATTATCAAAACGATCACGCTTCCATTCTTTCCAGCTGATATAGAATGGTATAATGGTTTGCTCTGGTGTGTTGACTACATAGAAGATCGAGTGATTGCATTCGATCCTCAAACAGGTTCTGCAGTTGAGGGGTTTGCCAGTCCATACCTATCTAGTAGTGGTATTGCTTGTAATGATACACATTTATTTCATAGTAATTCTGATAGTTTTGATGAAGTATCAATTACTAGAATTCCAACTAATCCCGGTGATGTTTACTTAAGAGAAGAACTTTCTATCTCAAATGCTTCTGATATAGCTTATGGTAATAAGCAGTTTTTTGTTTGTGAGAATCAATCAACATCTATTCGAACTTATGATATCTCAAATGCTTATACTAGTACTTGGTCTGTTCCTTTCCATCCTGTTGGATTAACTGTAATGTTTGATGCATATTTAGCTATGTCTTCTGAAGAATCACCATATAATATTTACACTTATTCTTTTGATGGCACACAAATAAAAAGTCATACAGCCTTAGATGTAATGATCAAATCTCTTGCATTTGATGGAGCGTTCCTATGGGCAATGGGTCAAGACAATATTTTGTATAAACTTGATCCACTAGATATGTCAACTTTAGAAGAATTTCCAGTTTCGGGCATATATGGAATAACCTATGATTATAACAATGATGTCATCTGGGGATATGAACGTGATGAATATCTAATTAGAGCAATCAACACTACTACTGGTGAATTTAGAGATGAGTTTATCGATATTACTTCAATAGGTCCCGGATTTGGTTATGGTTTAACCTTTACTGGTGAACACCTTGTTCTGGCTAAATTCACAGACAGTGATTCCTATTATTACAAAATTATTCCTATAGTAATTGAAGATGAACCTACTCCCACACCTACTCCTTCAGAAACTGATACACAACAACCCGGTTATTTCATTCCGAATATTCCAGGTTATGCTGAGGATCTAATTGCCTTTGGTATTGGTGTTGTATTGGCAAGTATAATTGTAGGTATAATTGTGATTGTGAGAAGATCGAAACGGTAAGAATTACTACTAGTAGCACTATGGTGGATTGGAGAATCAACCACCATTTTATTTTCTCTTTGTCTTTAGAAATGCTTTAACGTGCAAATGCTTTTCAACCCAATATTTTAGAATTTAGAGTACCAGAATAACTTGGATGTTTGTTATATGTCTAATGATTTTATAGTACAAACTTCAGATCTCAAACGAATATTTGAATTCGGTGAATCTGAGATATTTGCTTTAAACGGTGTGAAGATGGATGTTAAACGAGGTGAATTTGTTGTTGTACTTGGTCCTTCGGGTGCTGGAAAAACAACATTACTCAATATGATAGGTGGTATTGACCAACCAACAGAGGGACAAGTTATTGTTGATGGTGAGGTTATTTCTGATCATTCATTAAGTGAATTGAATGCTTATCGACGCAAGGATGTTGGTTGGGTTTTTCAATTCTTCAATATTGTAGCAAGCTTACGTGCTTGGGAAAATGTAGGCTTAGCTTTGGAATTTTCTGGTGGTTATACAAAGGTTGAGATTAAGGAAAAATCATTCGAGATCCTAAAACAAGTTGGTTTAGAGGGTAAAGAGGATAGATTCCCAAGCCAATTATCTGGTGGAGAACAGCAGAGAGTAGCCATCGCTCGTGCATTGATCAAGAAACCAAAGATAATTGTTGCAGATGAACCTACAGGTAATCTCGATTTTGTTACTGGACAACAAATCGCTGAATTAATGAGAGATCTCAATCATCAAGAAAAAACGACTTTCATCGTAGTTTCACATGATTTGAGCATCACACAGTTTGCTGATAGAGTTTTTCATTTACGAATGGGTAAAATCGAACAAATCGAAGAACAACCTCAAAGTAATTTCACCAAGAAAGTACCAGGAGTTTAATCTATCTATGAATATTATGTCTAAGAAAATTTTCAGAGAAATTTGGTTAAACAAATTCCGTTCGTTATCTATTATAGCTATAGTTGCAATAACCATTAGTATGGTTTCAGGTATGTTAGCCGCTGAACCTATGTTTTATGATACTTATGCTCTAAATCAAGTAGTATCTAATACTGCTGATGGTAGATTTACTTTCACACAACCTGTGGTTCAAACCAATGTTACAGTCATCAAGAACAATAGCACTTTTATGGATGAAAATAATATTGATCGAATCGAAGGTAGAATAATTTTTAACACAGAATTAAAATTCGAAGAGGAGAAGTTTTCTGCTATCGTAATAGGAATCGATTATCCAAATGAGGTTAATCAACTTACTATTGAGCAACGTTCTGAGAGTATTTCTTCAGATTCCGAATTATTGGCAGGAAATGATAGCTGTTTAATTGAAACTCATTTTGCAGGGAGTATACCCTTTTTAGGTCAGGATATAGAAATAGATGATCTAGTTGAAGTGAATATTGGAGGTAGCTGGTTTTCATTTAATGCTACTGGCATTGCACAAGATACTGATTTTGTTTATTGCGTTGATCCCACTACTAATATGCCTCTTTTAGGTGAGTTAGCGATTATTTGGGTTAACATAAACACAATTCAAGACATTCTCTTTTATGGTCAAAATGTTGTTAATCAGGTCTTATACACTGTCGATGAACGATTTGAGAAGGAGATGATATTAGGTGCTGCTGATTCTTTGACAAGTTATTTTTCGCAGAATAATATTGATGTCAATACATTGAAATTCGAATTGTTTGATGAAACACTCGAATACAAGATGTTTGAAAGTGATGCTGGAGCTGTTGATAAGTTTGGTATAGTTTTTGGTCTCATCTGTATCATCGTTTGCGCAATTATTATTATTAACACTTTAACTAAATTGGTAAATTCACAAAGAAAGAACATTGGTTTATTCTTATCAATGGGAGCTAAAAAAGGTAAGATTCTTTTTCATTACATAAACATTGCATTACTATTATCATTTTTTGGTATGTTAATCGGAGTTCCGCTTGGTTACGGTCTTAGCATTGGTATGACTAAAATGGTTACTATTTTTTACTGCACTCCTCTTCAAGCACTTTCGGTTGATGTTGTACCATATATCATAACTTCAGCAATAACTTTAGCCATTTGTTTTGGTGCAGCTTTACTAAGTGCTTGGCCTATCACCAGCGTTACACCGCGAGAAGCAATGTCCGCTACTTTTACCAGAATAAAGACAACAGGTAAATCCATAACAGAAAAAATATTTGGTTGGATTCCACTTTTCAAGCCAATTCATATGTTGGTTCCTTTACGTGAAGTGTTTATGAATAAAAAGAAAACATTGATCACAATTCTGGCTCTGACAACGTCTATGATTGTCCTAGTTAATTCTATAGCTTTGGTATGGAACATGTATGATCTTATGATAAATAATTTCCAGGAATACAATACCTATGATGTTCAATTAAAGCTTGAAACACCTGTTCCAATCGCTACGGTAAATGCTTTCATGAACAATGAAAGTAATCCATCTGTTGGACAGATCACTGCATCAGAAACTTTTGTAGATCTTTACACAAAGATCAATTATCAAGATGAATTTGTTAGTTGGGCTCAAATTACTTGTTTTCAAGAAAATTCTACTATGCGCCATTTCAACGTGATTAAAGGCGATGTTATTGATAAATCCCAACTAGATGAATCTACTATTCTACTAGGGAAAGCATTTGCATCTGAATATGATATTTCAATAGGAGATGAAATAACAATTGGATTGATTGGAAATCAAACAGTCAAAGTTGGTGGAATAGTTGGTGAATTAATAGATTTTACAGTATTTTGGACCTTAGAATCATTTTATGAAAGTGAAGCAAACCTTGTTTTTGGTTTACCAGAAGGTTTTGTAAATGGTATTTCAATACAGGTTGAATCTGATATAGATCTAATAGCATTACGCAATGAATTTGAAGAAAAGTTCTCGATAAACACTTGGATTGAATCAGAAGTAGCAATGAACTCTGTGTTGGCTTTGATGCAATCAATGTTGAGCATAATGATAATATTTCTAGTAATTGGATTAATTATCGGTGTCGTTTTCAGTTTCCAAGCGATGTATATGTCTTTTGTTGACAGACAGCAAGACTTTCTAGCTTTCAAAGCGATGGGCACAAAGATGAAGTATTTGCGACGTATGATTTTCTGGGAAAACTCTTTACTTAGTATCTTTGGTTTAATACTCACAGTACCATTAGGTTATCTATCGTATATTTGGTCTCTAGATTATATGTTAGAAGGAAGTTTCTATGTTCCAAAAACAATTCCTTGGTTTACCTGGCCTATAGTACTCGTATTATCTTTACTCGCTTTGTGGTTAGCTACTGCAAGACTTGTCCGTCGAATTGAAAAACTTGACTTGGCAAGTGAACTTCGTCAAACAGGTGCAACATAGGCATACTAATTAGAAAGATCCAAAATGAAGATGTTATTTCCTCACTTTTTATCTTTTTTGAGTCATATAATATTATCTTTTTTCATTTTTATTGCTTGAAAAGATACCCAATTGTCCTCACCAACAGTTAAAATATCAATATGTCTAAAGAATAAAAGCTCAAAATATCAGATAGTTACCAGAGAAATCTTTGAAAATCAAAGAGTTTGTACTATTCAATGATTTGTCAATTGAAAATGATTTGGGATTATGTTAATGTTTTTTTAAGTTTGAAAAGAGAAAAAAAGAAAGTTGATGAATGAATTCATCGCTTTCTGATATAACCTACTGCTAATCCAATAGTAAGTAAAGCTACAAAACCTGTTGCCCATGAAATAGAAACTCTTTGTGTGCTATTTTCATTAAGTAAAATAATTTGTGCTTCAGTAACATCGGAGCCAAATTTAAGGTACGAATAGAGATCTAGTTTATCTAAAGTGCCCCATTCGATATCGTAGCTCATTTCAACACTCTGTCTACCTACTACTCTATCTTCAAGAAAGATAAGAACATAATCATATTCTATTTCAATTTTTTGAGTATACAAATCACTAGTAAGAGATACTTCAAGAGAGCCATTGTCAAAGTTATAAGTATGCGGTGAAACCTCGTCGTACATCCATTCAAAAAGATTTTCATCACCAGAAGCAAATTCGAGAGTTGTTGGGAGAACAAATAACCAACCGAATTGTAAATCGTCTGTTATATTAACAAACATGTTTAATTCAGAAGGATCATCACTTAGAAAAATGTCATTTAGATAGAAGTCTGCCCAATTTTAATCATTATAGAAAGGCTCAGCATAATTACTAGTATTTAGTTCATCTGGATCCTTTGTAACCTTTATTTTAATTTGATCTCCTTCTTTTACTTCATATCCTGTTTTTATTTCCCATACTAATTCATTGTCGCATTTGTAATCAAATCTTGCAACATCCCAAACAAGTTCTTCTCCAGGAACTATATGATCTGAATAGGAAAAGCCTTCATATACTTCATCTATTACTAAATTTCCACTACTAAAGGAAAATGTTAGAATTGAAATGATAAATAAACTCATAATAGTTATGTTTCTAATATGCAAATTTCACATCCCTCACAAAAAACTTTGCAAATATATTGTTTTGGGTTCTTATAAACTATATTGAAAAACATATGTTAAAAATGAGAAAAGCATACAGTAATCATCTGACTGTTTCAAATAAATACTCATCTTGTTATTCTTTCATAGAGCTCCCTAAGTTAAATGATGCAAAGTGTAATTTAGTTCTTTTTTAATTTGTTTTCGTACTAAAAACTATTTTAAATTTCTTGTTGAGCAAAAATACTTTCTAATTAAAATGGTATACCAATCAAAAATCTTAAAGAGGAGATGAATTAAAATTTCGGCGATTCAAATGGTAATAGAAAAAAAGGACTTGGACTTCTTCAAGGAATACACAGCTGAGAGTAGTTCCATTATCCCTTTACTGCAACAAATTCAAGATAAATTTGGTTATTTGCCTGGTGAAGCTTTAGGTGAACTAGCCGATTATTTGGATGTTCCTTTGAGTAGAATTTATGGAGTAGCGACATTCTATTCCCAATTCAATTTTACTCCTCTAGGAAAATATGTGGTGAAGGTTTGTCATGGTACTGCTTGTCATGTCAATGGAGCGGTTGATATCGCAGATGAATTGATAGACATTTTTGGTATCAAAGAA
>DAOUWQ010000114.1 GCA_030667035.1 Candidatus Heimdallarchaeota archaeon
GAATTAGGTTGCAATCCTCTGAGATCCAGACTATATTCAGGCATGTCTGGCATTTCTGTATTTCCACTCAAGTAAGGCTCGTAATCTTTAATAAAATCATACTCATCAAGAATGCTTTGTATTTCAGCTACAGATTTATAGGAATCGAACCGAGTTTGCACATCCCAATGGACTTGTTCATCAAAGTAGTTATCAAATGTTGTGTTAATTGAAGTCTGGGTTTGGATTAAGGCAAAGGAAATTGCTATAGCACTAATAAATGCACTAGTAATTAAAATACCCCTTACACGATTTCGTGAAATATTTCGTAGAGGATATTTGAATGAAATTGGTAATGGCGATGATTTTGGTTTTGATGCTCTAACAGAATTTGTTGATTCTTTCATGCTTCTCTTTCTCTTAATTTTAAATTCAGTTTTTCCTCGTATTGCTTCATATGGAGTCATTTTTACATTACTTCTACAAGCAAAGTATGTGAAGAGTTGTGAAGAGAGAATGACGAGAGCTGGGACAACAATTAACCCTATTGTTGAGAAACGAGTTAATATAGTTGGTATCCCCCATCGAGAGATCATGATACGAACCAAAATTTGTAAAAAACCATATGAACCAAGAATACCGATAATAGTAGAAATTATCGAGATAATTAATGTCCGGAGCATGAAGACCCGTAATATAATTTTTGACTGATAACCAAAAGCATACAACATACCTGTCTGTTTTCTCTGTTCGAGGGCATATCGTTTAGTGATCAAATAAATCACAATCCCTGCACCCAAAATTATTGCACATGCCATAACAAATAGTATTTGGGAGGTCAGATTAAGGACATCTTGGAAAAGAGAGCTAATACTGAATTCTCGAACATACCATTCGTAGAGAATCTGTGCTTCAACTGGGTTGACTTCTTCACGCAAATCATCAGCAAAAGTAACTACAAAGTCAAGGTCGGGGTCACTTGGGAAATAAAAAGCTACACTATTGAATTGAATTTCTGTCCAATCATTAAATTCTTGGAAGGTTTCATAGTTAAGATAGATAGCTCCCTCTAAGGATAAATCATAACTTAAAAATTCAATTGATTTTACTAACCCAACTATTTCTACTTCTTTCACTCCTGCAATTGTGTAGAGAGTAATTGAATCACCAATCTCCACGTCTAATTCATTGGCAAATGATTCCAAAATAAAGGCGGTATCATTTTGTAATGCAGAAAATTCTCTATCTGCACTGATCTGATTGACTTTTGGGGGAGCAGTTGTATTAATCCCAATGATACTTGTATAATGCCATTTTGTTGCATGATATAGTTGAAAACTGCAAGAGGGTCGAATATCATATGAAATGTCACTATAATTTGTATTTGTATTGATTAAATCTTGAACACTATTGTGAATTTCACTAACATTTCCTTGAAAGCCCATCTCTAAGTACGACAATTTATATGATTCATTACTTTCTTGCACAGAGGCATTTATACTAGGATCAATTGAGAACATAGCAAGCGGAACGGAAACGATGACAAAGAAAACGAGAAATAACAAGAAGGTACGCTTCTTTTGAAAACGAAATTCTCGAAAAATGGTTTTATATATTTGCCGCATTTGATATTCTCCCATCATCGTTCTGAGTGAGTAAAGACTTTGATTCATCAGATATAATTTTACCAGAACGCAAGGTAATAACACGATCAGCATAACATTCTAGTTCTTGATCATGAGTAACCAATAGAACGGTTTTCTTTTTCTCTTTGGCAATTTTTTGAATTAAACTAACGATATTGTCTCCTGTTTTCTGATCTAATTGTCCAGTGGGTTCATCAATCAATAAGATATCAGGACTCTTGGCTAATGCTCGAGCAATAGCAACGCGTTGACGCTCCCCACCAGAAAGTTGAAAGGGAAAATTATCCATCCGGTTTTCTAACCCAACCAAAGTAAGCTGTTCTTCTGCTAGTTTGCTAATATCTTTCCGTTTGCGAAGAGTTAATTCTAAAACGAGTTCAACATTTTCACGGGCTGTTAGTGTTGGAATTAATGAATAAAACTGAAATACGAATGCTAGTCTTTTTTTACGATAGAGAGTTAACTCTTTATCTGAGTATTGAGCAATATCTTCTCCCAGAATTTCAATAGACCCGCCAGTAGGATTATCAATTCCACCAATTAGATTAATTAGAGTTGTTTTTCCTGAGCCTGAAGGACCCATAATAAAAACAATTTCTCCTAGTTCAACTGTAAAAGAAACATTCTCCAAAGCACTAATAGACAAATCTACTAATTTGTAATGCTTTGATAAATTTGATATTTTAATAACGGAATTTAATTCTTTATGATGGGATATCATTTGTAAATGAACTTTATTTTTTATTTAAATTCGATGATTACTGCACATTTTTTTTGCAACAGCTATAAGACGAGTTTTTTTTACTTTTTGTGTTGAAAAATATAATTTCAAATCATTATTCATTTTTGATTACAATATTTTACTCTGGGAAAGAATTATTAATTTTTAATCAATTGATAATAAGTTATGGCAAATCAAGGTAAGTGGTGGCAGAAGGCAGTTTTTTATCAGATCTATCCTCGGTCATTTTACGATAGTACGAATACTGGTATCGGAGACCTTCGAGGGATAATAAATAAACTAGATTATTTAGAGGAATTGGGTATTGACGGTATTTGGTTTTCTCCGTTTTTTCCATCACCTCAAGAAGATTGTGGATATGATATCACTGATTTTGGTTCAATTAATCCTGAATATGGAACAATGAAGGATTTTGATGAATTATTAAAAAAATCACATAAAAAAGGTATCAAGGTCATTTTAGATATTATTCTTAATCATACATCAGCTCAACATCCATGGTTTCTAGAATCGAAAAAAAACCGAACAAATGAAAAGAAGGATTGGTATGTTTGGAAAGATGGACGAGGAAAAGACGGAAAGAAACCACCTAATAATTGGAACGCAATGATTGGTGGTCCTGCTTGGGAGTGGTGTGAGGAAAGAAAACAATTCTATCTTCATCAATTCTTAACTTTTCAACCTGATCTCAATTGGAGAAATCCTGATGTACAGATTGCTATGTTTAATTATATCCGATTTTGGCTTGATAAGGGAGTGGATGGTTTTAGGCTTGACATAATCCATACACTTTTTGAAGATAAGCATTTCAAAAATAATCCATTGAGTTGGCGATTCTTTCCATCACACAATTCGAATGAAGTACTCTTCCATAAACCGAAATATACTCAGTATCTACCAGAAACAATTGAAGTGTGCCTAAAACTTCGAGAACTTGTAAATTCATATTCTCCGGATAGACTGCTAGTCGGTGAAGCTGCAGGTAATCCTCAGATGATAAAACAACTTTATGGTAGAAACAATGATGGATTACATCTCTCTTTCAATTTTAAATTTGCAGGTCAACCATTTTCAGCCACTAAATTTAGAAGAGCTATAGAGGAAACAGAAGAAGTACTTTCCGAACCATATTGGCCCTGCTATGTTTTTTCAAATCATGATTCTAACCGTTTAATTTCACGTCATAAGGAAGATAAGAAGAAAGCAAAATTGTTAGCTATTTTGCTTCTTACTCTACGAGGAACACCTTTCATTTATTATGGAGAAGAAATTGGAATGCAACAAGTTAAAGTACATAAAGATAAGCAATTAGATCCAATTTCAAAGCTCAAAATTTGGGGAATTCCTTTAGGTTCTATTTATGCTCGAGATGGATGTAGAACACCAATGCAATGGGATGATTCACCAATAAATGCTGGTTTTTCTAAGAATCCAAAAATCGTTCCGTGGTTACCAATTGGCCAAAATGAGAATATAAATGTAAAAAACGAACTAAGTGACGAGAAGTCAATGTTAATATTCTTCAAGAAATTGCTCAAAGTAAGAAAACAATATGAACCCTTACAAATCGGGCAACTAAATGTCTCAGAAGATAGTAATTCAGATTTATTGATCTATGACCGAACTTTTCAGGAGCAACATCTAACTATACTCTTGAATTTTAGTAGCAAGATACAAAGCATTACTGCGACAAATATGAAATCTAAACAAGTATTTTCAACAAAACTATTTGAAGAACAGAAAGAAATTTCTGAAGAAATAACTCTTGAACATTTTGAGGGAATTATTGTTGAACAGATGAAATAATTGATGGTGAAATAAATGACAACTGAAGATAAATCAAAGAAGGCAGCAATGTTAAACGAGAAGAGTTTGAAATCATTAACTGACGGTAAAATAGATGAGGCAATAGCCTTCTTGGAAGAAGCGATTCAGTTAGATCCCTCTTTGGGTTTGGCTTTTGGAAATTTGGGGATTTGTTTTGCAAAACAAAGAGAATATGAAAAGGCATTGGATTCTTATAAAAAAGCACTAGAACTCGATCCAACAAGAATTGCTTTTCACACAGGTATAGCAGCAATTTATCTTGATACAAAACAATACGATGATGCTCAAAAACATTTGGAAATTGCGAAGAAGATTAATCCAAAAAATCTTGCCTATTTGTTAAATCAGGGACTATGGTTATTTGTAACAAACAAATATCAAGAAACGATAACCTTTCATGAAGAACTTCTTATTTCCGGTTTATTACCAGAAACCGATTTACGTAACAACGCCATTGTTAATTATCGACTTGCTTTTTCATTTTTTGAAGTAAACAATTTTGGACGAGGTCTTGATATTGTTGAAGAGTGTTTGAGTTCTCCATACATTGCAAATGATGTTCAGTTATCTTTTGTTTTTCGTCAAATGAAACATAGTGCTGAATATCGAATGGCTGGATAAATGTTCAGTATACTAATTGCAACATCATATTATGACATACCAAAAATCAGTTGAGAATTGATTACTTACCTAAATAGATTTAATTTTCAACAACTGAAGAATTCTTTTCTAGCACATCTTGTTCTACAAATTGGGTTCTAACTACCAATTGCTTTCTCGAACCTGCTGCTTGTCTATTCTCCTAACTGTTACTGGTTTCTTTTGGTCTCTCTAAAAAAATAAAAGATAGAGAACTTCTAATTAATTCCAAGTTTATCTAGCTTATTGAGAGCGCCACCAATACGTCCCATA
The DNA here is from genome assembly GCA_030667035.1 of Candidatus Heimdallarchaeota archaeon. Lineage (GTDB taxonomy): Archaea > Asgardarchaeota > Heimdallarchaeia > JABLTI01 > JABLTI01 > JABLTI01. The sequence goes on from DAOUWQ010000114.1 coordinate 5,107, forward strand.
ATAGTATTGAGAATAACTGCTGCACCACCTAAAATTGCTCCAAGAACAAGTGTGAAGACAGGGACATATTTTTGTACAAATAGATCAATATCTGAATTATAATCAGTATATTTAGTTATAATCAAATCGGAAACATATTGACCGATTGAAGAGGTGGATTCCATCCCTAGAAAATCAATGAATTGAGAAGCAATAACGTTGATGTCGTTATTATCCGCATACCACTGAAGAACTTTAGCTCGGAGTATTAACCATAAGAAAAGGAAAATTCCAACGAAAGCTACAAGACCTGTAATGAATCCGGCAATTGTTCCTGGAAATTTATTTTGAGCTATGAATCCAGCAGCAAATCCACCAATTATTAAACCTATTAAACAAAGGATGAGTGCTAACCACCAGCTAACCTGAATACCACCATAAATCAAACCAATAGCTAAACCGCTGCTTAAGAGGCTGCCAACTATTGTTCCAAGTATTATTCTAAAACGAGCCATATTTAATCACTGCCTCATTATCTTAATCCGTGTTAATAAATATTATAGAAAATCAATGGGGAAAAATGAGAAAAAAACCACTTTTCAATCTATGACATATCATCAAAATTTGTTTCATTAATAAATGATGTCTATTCGTCCTCATTATATATCTGTTCGAAATACTTTTGTAAATCTGGA
>DAOUWQ010000382.1 GCA_030667035.1 Candidatus Heimdallarchaeota archaeon
CCCACAAAGTTTGTTGTTCCAATTATCATTGGATCTATTTTACCTGATATTGATATGCTGTTCAATTTTATTGTTTATTTCTTTCCTAAGGTGTTTTGGTTGGAACACCGTGCGATAACTCATAGTCTGCTAGGAATAATTCCTTTTGTGTTTATTGCAGCAGCTATCCTTAATATCCACAAATTGAAAGATAAGATCTGGAAACATGAGAAATTTTCTGATCTTAATTTCTGGTCTGTTGGTGGCATACTTTCTCTCTATATTGGAACACTATTACATTTCTCTGTTGATATTATAGTTCCAACAGGAATGATGATTTTTTTCCCAATCAGCTTCAAATGGTATGGAATAAAGTTACTATCTTCAAACAATATCCATACAATTGCAGCTTTAATGTTTGTTACAACAGTTTGGCCACTGAAGTGGGATAAAAGAAGAAAAACTATAAGCCTTGCTTTTTTTATGATAGTCTTCTCATTTTTTGGAACGATAAGAATCGTTACCTCGGTGAGAGCCACTAATCTATTCAATGAAAAATATGGCTCCGGAGCCTACTCGAGCAACGAGTTCATATTTACTCACAATATCAATTATAAAATAATTGATGGACCAAAAACAGACAATAGAACTTTAATTCTAGCAACGATTGATGGTATGAAAAAGATTTTCCTAGAAGAACATGTAATCCCAGAACTGTTGATTATCTCCTCTCAAGCAGATAAAGAAATGGGTTATAATTTACTTAATATTACGAAACAAGATGGGCATTATTTACGTTTGCGCCAAAAATGGGCATTTGTTTCTGGAGTGATTTATCAAGAAAATCCTTTAGAAGCAGACAGCTTATGGATAATTTCTTGGACCTCACCAATTAGAGCTGCTCAGAAAAGCTTTCAATTTGGCCTTTTTGAATATACAACAACAACTGAAATAAAATATTTCATACAAGAAAATTGTGAGATAATGAAAATTGAAAGACCCGTTGGAATTTAATGAAGACCTTTTTCTAAATATGAATCAATAGTTTCTTTTGTCAAGAGAAGTTTAAATCCATTTTCTGAAACACTTTCAATTGTCTGACTTGAAAACAATATTTCAGTTGGTTCTGATAATACGGTAAATTTCTCTGGATTAATTTCAACGACAATTTGGAATAAATCTGTCTTAATATCTCCAAGAAGACATTCATCATCATCCTCGCTATCTTTCTGGTCAATTATTTTAGTGACTTTTCCAATAGTAACATCATCATTAGAGAAAGCAGCTTTTCCAATCATTTCAAGAACAGTGAATTTTTTCTCTGAGCTCAATTTTAACACTCCTATGAGCATAATTTTTATCACTAGGACAATATGCCTAATTAATAAAGGACATCTAACATATAAGTTTTTCAAATAGCACTTAGAGTGTTTTTACCTGAGAATTATGTCTTTTTCTTCAATTACCAAATGCCTACAAAATGCAAAGAATATCTAATTATACTGAATAACCCAAGTGCGATTGTACCCCAACCTACTGCTATTTTCAACCATTTTGCCTTCAATTTTTTTGTTGTAAGTGCTGCTAATGGTGCTGAAAGAACTGCACCAACTATCAAATATGGTGCCCAACCCAGATAATCCCAAGTGATTTCTAAATCCCCACGATTCATCATTATTAAATTTGTAACAATATAAGCTGATACACCAACAAAGCAGACAATGCTTTCTGAAATTGAAGTTGACGCAATTGCGCTTCTCCCTTCCCTTCCTGCTAGAATTTGACCTGAAACAGTGATTGGACCGTACCCACCACCGGATAAGCCTTTGTTAAATCCTGCAATTACACCCAAGGATATTATTTTCTTATATGAGAATTTTTGTTCTCTATTTCGTAAAACTACTATAACAATTCCCATAGCCATAACCATTAATCCAATGTAGATTTTAGCACCGAAATTGAATGCTTCACTTGAATGATAAACCACTGAAATAACTGAAGAGGCTAATGCTCCTAATACACCAAAGAAAGCAAGAATCAAAACTACTTTTGTATCTCGTGTTAGGTTGCTTAAGGAATCTGTCAACCCATTTCCATTCTGCTTGTTTTCAATTGTTATATCTGAAGGACTAGTTATGCTACTTTCTGTTCTTGTCTCAATAATATTGGAATTTAATCCCTCAGTTGGATCTTTCACTTTTTCTTCTTTCCCTATTTTGACATTTTTGAAAATAATATGAAACGTTGCAGAGACAATACCGGCAATCAATTCTGATAAAAGCACAGCTGGAACGATCATTGCAAAATCCTCTACGAAGAACAGTAATACGGGTGTTAATGTTGTACCGTAACCCATTCCTAGAGATGCGTCCATGTATTCACAAAGGAACGCTAATATCGTGATGACTACTGCTAACCAACCAAATTCCACTATGAAGCTCATAATGAATTCCTCTGAATGCCGACTTTTTATCAATTGAATGACATTTAAATTTTGCTCTATAAATCAAAATATGATATTTATTGTTTTTAAAGAAAGAATTTCTCAGAAAAACTATTTCTATAAGTTAATTAGAGCTCTAGTTTCCCTAACTTCTTGGTCGAAATCCTTTTTGAAAATATCAAACCAAGCATATTCAGCTTCTTCTCTAAGTAGCTTTGATACTTCAATCAAGATAACAATATCTTTTCTGAGTGGTTTGCTAACTAGAATTAGTACATTTGGTTTGGGTATCTTTGTCTTTTGATCTTTAATATTTTCAATTTTTATTATTCTTCCTAACTTCTTACTTTCTTTATCAGCAGCAATTTTCCCAACAAGCTTCGGTTCTTCCAAAATTGTTCCCACACAAAAGTGATTTAAAATAAGTCTTTATTGAGAGGATTTATCTTCTTCTATAATTTTGGTTTTAATGCTTTCAGTGAAAAATAGTAGCAATTTATTATTTTCGATGGTAGGTTTTACTTTGTAAACCAAAACTTCTACTCCTTTTTTTACTGCAGTTTCTAATTGCTTGCTAAATACAGGGTCAGTTATCCAATTTGGTGAAAAAATTGTTGGATCATCTCTCATACAAATGAAAAGAACAACTGCTCTCTTCCCTTGAGCTTTTATTTTGATTAACTCTTGTA
>DAOUWQ010000323.1 GCA_030667035.1 Candidatus Heimdallarchaeota archaeon
AGTGGGATTTAATATCTTAATATACTATTAAATTATAATAGCTATATTCAGAAGTAAATTGTTAGAACCATCAACGAGGAAAAAGGTGCAATTCTTTGTCTCATAAAAATTTGGACGATATGTCTTCACTAAATAAAGGACTTTTAGAGAAATTATCCAAAGCGGGATATAATACTATTGAATCAATTAGCTGGTTAAATCCAGAAGAATTGGTAGAAGCAATTAAAATTGATTTAGAAACCGCTCAAAAAATTATCAAGGAAGCAATATCAAATGTTGATTCTAAACAATTTTCTGCTGCAGATTTACTTTTGAAAGAGAAACAAAAACTAAGAATTTCTACCGGGTCAAACAATCTCGATGAGCTTCTCGGTGGAGGAATTTATACTGGTGAAATTACAGAAATCTCAGGAGAATTTGCAACTGGGAAAACACAAATTTGCTTTCAACTATCGGTAAATGTTCAGCTCCCGGTTATTCAGGGTGGTGTAGAAGGTAGTGTTTACTACATTGATACCGAAGGAACTTTTACCTCGACAAGAGTTGCTCAAATTGCAAGTGAAAGAGGCTTCGAGCCTAAAAAATTTCTAGAAAATATTGCTGTGACACGTACTTATAACTCTGATCATCTAATGTTCTTAATTAAGAATGTAGAGAAAATTATTCGTCAAAGAAATGTTAAGCTTTTAATTATTGATTCAATAGCATCGCATTTTCGTGCAGAATACATAGGTGATAATAAACTCGTTAAAAGGCAACAAGTAGTTATGAATTTAGCAGAGACATTAAAAAAATTACTTGATAAATTTGAGATTGCTATTGTAGTTACTAATCAGGTAATTGCTACATTTGATGAGAGTCTATTTGACAAATCACCTCATCCCGCATTAGGATTTGCTTGGGCACATCGGCCTCACCAACGACTTCTTCTTAGAAAAGGTCGTGGTCCTGCTCGCATTGCTAGGATGTACGATTCATCTAGATTGCCTGATAGAGAATGTATTTTCTTCTTAACAGAACGAGGGATAGACGATACAGAAAAATCACAATGAAATATCCTTCAATTTAATTTCATTGTATATGTTTTTTCCAAGAATTTTCAGGAATATTTAGTAACGAGAAGATTTCAGAAGCTGAAATTTCTCCTTCTCGAGTTATTTGTGGAACTGGGTACATAGTAAAATCAATAATTGTTGATGGTCTTCTTTTAGAGATGGTTCCAGAATCAAATATGACATCAATTTCAGATTCGTTAAATGATTTTATAATATCTTGAATATTATATGGTGTTGGTTCACCAGATTTATTTGCACTTGTGGAAATCAAAGGTTTTCCTAGTTGTTGTACAACTGAATTAGCAAATTGGTTGCTAGAAATTCTAAGTGCAATTCTATTTTTATTGACTTCGTCTGGTATTATCATTTTTTTAGGTAAAGCTATAACCAAAGGTCCTGGATGAAATCTTTGACTCAACATTTTTGCATCAGGGCTTAATTCTGCAATTGTATCTATCATATCAAAGGAATCAACAATAACTGAAAGAGGTAGATTTTTTGGTCTATCCTTTATTTTAAAAATTCTATTTACAGCTTGAACATTTAAAGCATCACACCCTAATCCATAGGCTGTTTCTGTTGGATATACAATCAATCCTCCCTTGTTTAAAATTGCAACTGCTTTCTTAATAGCATTGGAATTTTTTTTCGTTGGGTCAATTTTTTCTATAATATTGCATCCCTCTTAATTTTCATCATTAATTAAACCCACTCTACTTTTACTTTATCACTTCGCCAATCTGGTTTGACTTGCGAATCACTTACTCGCAAACCTCCTGATGCTTGATAAGTCAATATTCCACCCCAAGCTATCATTGTTCCATTATCGCTTGCAAATTGGTATGGACAAACGGAAAGAGTGAGATTCCAATCATCGCAGATAGCTTGAAGCATTTCTTGAAAGCGTTTATTTCTCGCGAACCCACCTACAACCATTAGTTCAGATATACGAGTATGAGCTATAGCTCTCTCTGCAATTTCTGTTAACATAGATAAAGCAGTTTCCTGCAAACTATATGCTGCATCAGCAACATCAACTTTATCTTCTTTCACTAAGCGAATAGCAGCAGTTAGTAATCCTGAAAAGCTAACACTCATGCCTTTTACACTATATGGGAGTTCATGATAGATTTTACCTTTGGCTGCTACCTTATCGAAAATGGGACCAGGCCAAGGTTTTTCTGGATCATGTATACCTACTTCTCTTGAGAATTTATCAAAGCAATTGCCAACTGAAATATCTAAAGTCTCACCAAAGATTGTGTAGTAATTATTTGTTAGTGAAGAAATTTGAGTTGTTCCACCACTAACCATTATAATCACTGGATTTTGTGAACCTGTAAGTACTTTCCCAATTTCTATATGACTAACAACATGATTTACACCTACTAGAGGTACATCAAGGATATTCGCTAGCGTTCTTGCTATGACTGCTCCTGTCCGTAAACAAGGGCCCATTCCTGGTCCTTGAGAAAATGAAATAAGATTAAGATCATTAGAAGTTAACTTTGCTTGTTCAAGTGTTTCATTAATAAGTTTTGAAGCAATATCACTGTGATGTCTTGCAGCTTCTCTAGGATGAATACCTTGTCCGATTGGTGGTATATAGGATGAGCGACAGTCAGCTAAGACGTTCCCTGTAGAATCGATTATTCCCACTCCAAAAGTATGTGCAGTACTTTCGATGCCTAAACATATCAATTCAGGTTTTTCTTTTTTGGTAGCGTTTGGAGAAGGATTCATTTTATCACGTCAACAAGACTGATAGATTATTAACATAATTATTGAATAAAGTACTCTTTAAAAGGTTAAAGAAAATTTAGGAAAATACAAGCAGCTAAATCGAAGGAAATAGCTGTTGGATTCATTATTTGGATAGCTCTAATGGGAAAACAGTTGCAAGTGCATTATAGATGGTTTGATTAACATAACTATCAGCATCTGAAAGCAGCAATTCCAAAACTTCTGAAAGAACCGTTCCATCTGAATCTTTGATAGTATCTACAGTAACAATTGCTGATAAGGTTTGATGGGATGTATGAACATATTTTCCTTCTTCTACTTCTTGATAACCAGCACTAACTAAAAGTTTGTGGATTTTTTTTGCATCTTTCTCCAATTGTGGAGTTCCGATTCTAAGGATCATTGGTCTCGAAATATTACCCATTGTTCTTTGCTCCTATAGTTTATCTAATTCAATGACAATCCATTGAATTGCTTCTTCTACTCCTTGTCCAGTAGTAGCCACAGTTGGTTGTATATGCCAGCTGCGAGTTCCCATTTGTTCCAGATTATCTAAATTACAAGCTCTGATAATCTCATCTAATCGCATGCACCCTTCAATATCCTGTTTATTTGCAACCACCAATAAGGGAGCTTCTGGAAATTGTGGATCAAGTAGAACATTCCATAGTTCATTTTTTGTTTCTTCAATTCTTTCACGATCAGCAG
>DAOUWQ010000305.1 GCA_030667035.1 Candidatus Heimdallarchaeota archaeon
GAAATATTAGATTACTACATTGTTATAGAAGAGAAAATAACTGACCCAGTAAAAATTGGTTGTATCTACAAATTTAGTAAAGAGAGTATAACTGAAATACCAATTATGTGGAACAAGCATTTATCTGAGCTTGGAAAATGCAAGAATAGAGAAAATGTTGGCTATAGTATTACGGGTCATCGACGGGAAGATAATTATTATGATTTAGAGGAACTACAATAGCATTTAGAAAAATTGAGATATAATTACCATTCCTCTTCCTTCTCTTCTTCACAAAAATTATTTATACTTTCAAGAAGAAGTTTTCTTCATGACAGATCCCGAGAAGAAATCCACTGATTCTAAAAAAAAGGAGTCTAAAGATGAATTATCTGATCTTGCTGATAGACTTGTTAAAACCATGTCTGATGATTTGTATTATGCTACTAGGTTAGATACTGCCGAATTAGATCGTTTAGAACGTGAGAAGGAATTACGTCTTGATAGGGCACTTGATGAACCACTTCCGGAAGACCCTGATGAAGAATCTACTGAAGAATAAATATCATTAAAGAATAATAATCATTCAAAGAATGAAATCTGATCTATTTGGAGAAAACATTTTGACTGATTATGATGAAGAAGGTTTGTAAAAATAATTTATGCCATTATTTTCAAAATAATCTTTTTTCTCTACAATTCGCAAATAATTAAATAAACAATGAATGGAAATGTGAATTGTAGGTTCGTTGTGTGAGGTAAAAAAATGCTTTTAGCTGAAAAGATATTCATATTAACTATAAATGAAAAAACGGGAAAAATAAAGAAACCATTATTCTTCGATTACGCAATCATTGGGGCTGTTTTGCTTGAGTTACTCTTTTTGAAAAAAATCATTCTTGAGAAAAAAACATTCCGGGTTTTAGTTCATTTAGTAGATTCTTCAGCAACTAAAATAAAACCATTGGATTATTTCCTTCAAGAATTTTCTAAAATGTCTGGAAGTAAGTCCTTAGAGCATTGGATAAGAAAATTTGCTATGTATGATGCAGTAAAACCAATGGAAGTAATATTCGAAACAATACAAGAACATGGAATTATACGTAATACCTCTAACGAACCGCAATTATCATTCCACAAAACAGAAACATTCCCCTTAACTAATCCTGGTGTGAAACAAGAAATTCTTGAGGAAGTTAAAATAGTTTTTACCTCAAATATACAACCAGATAATATTTCTTTGGCTCTTCTTTCTTTGCTTTATGCGACCCACTCGCTCAAAAATTTTTTTGAGAGAAAGGATAGAAAGCTTGCTCGAAAAAAAATGAAAGACTTGCTTGCAAAAAGAGAGAAATCGTTACTAAAGAAATATTCTGATGGTATTTACTATGTTACTAAAACAATTCGATCTATAGTTTCTACTGTATATGCGTGATGTAAGTGACTATTCTCTATAAATAATTAAAAATTCAAAACTCAATCAAGAGCTCTTACAGTTACGTATGTTTTTACATAGTAGAATAGCTCTTGCAGCAAGAAAACAGAAATGTTCTGTTTTATGAATAAAATAAGTCAAAAAATTTACAGATTACATAAATCTTGTTTCTAAGAAAAAATAGTTTTTCCAAATAAACAAATTATTTGGAAATTCTTTGCTCAAATCTTGAAAATGAATTAGTATTCAAGATTTATGTGGTATTAAATAACATTTCTTCATACGATAAGTTATTTCAATCATAGTTATTAATCCCATTGAACCATAAATTGGGGTACTTAGGTGATATGAATATTCATGAAAACCATTAAGCAAATATCGCCATAAGATACGTTCTTCTAAATTATCTTCTAAGTAGAAAATAGTACCAAAATGATACAACTCAATAATATTCAATATATATACAATAGTAAAGATTATGGAAAACACCAATAGAAACGCTATCGATTTCGGAAATTTTGTGTTCCAATAGTTCTTCTTGTATCCTTCTTTTAGAGCTAATCCAAACAATAGAAGAGAAATTGAAAACATTGGTAATTCTAAAAGCATTTGGAAATCAAATAACAAAAATATATACCATTCTTTCTTATTTAGTATACTATTCGGGATAGTTGCATTAACTGCAGGAATCTGATAGACAGCTGCTAGTGTAGAGATTGTTACAATAATTAATCCTACCATTAGAAATTGTAGAACATTAGATGCTAAAAGCAATTTTCGAATTTTTTTATCAGTTATCTGTTCACTTATTTTTTGTGTGCTAAAACCAAAAAATAACACTCCAAGTAATAGAAAAGTAACTTGGATAGCCATTAAAATGAAAATTGGCGTATATGTAAATTCAAAGATATTATTTACTAATACAATAACAACAAAAAGAATCACTGAAGTTACATATCTTAGAATTAACCCGCTATTTCCAATAATGAGTTTATTTTTGCTTCTTTGGTTTATACAAACTAAATTGTCAAAATCATTTGTTATAGTATTCATTTTGATCCTCTCTCAAAGGACTATTGTCTTTTACTGTGATTTATTAATCACAACACAATATATTGGTCGTGCGATATATAAACATTCATTTATTTTCGGAGAAATAATTTACATAAGGAGTAAATGGTATTAGTACAATATAAATAGAAAATGAGTAATCAACTGTCGTAAAAGACAATAATCTATTTAGATGACCAAATTATACAATTCTAAGAATATTCAATTTAATTAGGTTGCAAGAAAACATGGAAGAAATGATAGAGAAACCGTGGTACGAAGATCCTTTCATTCAAGAAATGATGGGGTTAATGGGCGCAAGATCGATGCGAAGTATCATGGCTGGATTTAAGTCAAATTTAATTTTTTCAGGTGAAAATGGCATAGCTGATGCTTCTAGGTATCTCGATAAAACACTCTTTGATGATGAGAAACGGATTTTGATAATAGCAGATTCCTTCACGAAGAAGTTCTTTTCTAAGATAGAGAAAGGATTCAAAAAATATGATTTTGAGTTCAGAATTTGGGATGGGTGTATACCTGAAGTCCCTTATCATACTATTGAAGAGGGAGTGAAAATTTGTGAAGAATTCAAACCCACCGTCATTATGGCTTTGGGTGGTGGTAGCGTGATGGATACAGCAAAGATTGTAAACATTAAATACGAAAAGCCGGAATTGAATCTCCTACAGATTGATGTTGTATCAGGAGCTATTGGGTTACATCGAAAGATTAAGCACCTTGTAGCAATTCCAACGACAATTGGTACCGGTTCTGAAGCAACTACTACTGCTATCCTGAACGATACTAGAAGAGAACCGCACAAAAAAATAGGCGTTACTTGCGATGACATTCTTCCCACAATGGTTATTTTGCACCCTGATTTTGTGAAAAGACTACCAAAATATCTCATTACTGGTACGGGATTAGACACCTTTGCTCATGCAGTTGGCGCTTATGTTTCTAATTGGAATAGTCCCTATACTTCTGCAATTAATCTAACGGCTATTAAAGAAACAATTCATTTCCTACCTAGACTAGTGAAGTTTGGTATAAAAGATTTGGAAGGATGGGAACACATGCAATGGGCTGCTTTAATGGCAGGTTTAGGTTTTTCAAATGCAATGCCTGGTATCGAGCATGCTTTAGGGCATAGTTTTGGAGCCATGATGCATACTCATCACGGTATGTCTGTTGGATTGTTTACTCCTC
>DAOUWQ010000082.1 GCA_030667035.1 Candidatus Heimdallarchaeota archaeon
AGCAATTGATGGTGGTGCAGATGCATTGGTTGTTATCAACACTGTACGAGCGATGGCTATTGATATTAAATATCGAAAACCAATTCTTGCTAATAAATTTGGAGGATTGTCTGGACCTGCAGTGAAACCTATTGCTGTAAAGTGCGTCTATGATCTTTATTCTGCTTTCGGAGAAAAGATACCAATAGTTGGTGTCGGTGGAGTTTCAAAGTGGGAAGATGTTGTTGAGTTTATGCTAGCCGGTGCATCTGCTGTTCAAATAGGAACTGCTTTGGCTTATTGTAAAGATCCACTTAAAATATCAATATTCAATGATTTAGCAGAAGGATTACAACAATACTTGAAAACTGAAGGGTTCAAGAAAGCTTCAGATTTAATAGGATTGGCACATGCAGATTAATTTCAGGAGAAGAAACGATGACTATACAGAAACTTGGAACATTGAAAGTAGCACCTATCGATGATATCACCAGTCTTACGCCGGATGATTGTCGAGTGCCAATAAAAGCAATTACTTTAACTGTCCCTGAACTAGCAAAATTCGCTTTACCCGGACAATATGCTATGATATGGTTATATGGTGTTGATGAAAAGCCAATGGGAATTGCTAGCTGTAATCCTGATAAAGGAACCTTATCTTTTGCAATCGCTAAAATGGGCAAAGCTACTGAAGCAATTCATAGATTAAAGAAGGGAGACCTTTTAGGAATTCGAGGACCATATGGCAAAGGGTTTACATTAGAAGGCAAAAATGTGGCTATTATTGGAGGCGGTACGGGAATCGCTCCAACCAAATTTCTAGTAGAAGAAGCTCTTAGCAAAAAGCTAAAAGTAACTTTATTTCATGGTGCAAGAGCCGCAGAGGAATTAGCTTACAAAGAGTATTTTGAAAAATTGGAAAACAAAAATGCTAACTTTACATATAAACCAAGCACAGATGATGGTTCATTTGGATACGAAGGATTTTCTACAAATTGTTTTGAATCAAGTATTGAAGAAGGAGCTATATTTGATCATGTTTACTCTTGCGGTCCGGAATTAATGATGTACTCTGCATTTAAAATAACTGAAACAAAAAACATTCCATTTCAAGCTTGTTTAGCAGATCGCTATTTCAAATGTGCAATAGGATTATGTGGTCAATGTACTGTAGATCCTCTTGGTCTACGATTATGTATAGATGGACCAGTATTAAATCAAGATCAACTTCAAAATGTGTCGGATTTCGGTAAATTTGGTCGTGATAAATACGGCAAGAAAGTTCCATTGTAACATCATTTTGAATAGATAATATAATAATCAATTAGAATATTCTACGATAAAAAAAAAGGAGTGGATGGAAGTAGTTCTACTTCCAAAATTATTTTTATTCTTCATCATCTTCTGTGACTTCGTAATCAACATCAACAACATGTTCAGGCTCTGCAGAGGTGCCGGGAGGAGTAAATGATGCACCTGCACCTTCAGCAAATTGACTTGGGTCAAATCCAGCTGCTCCTGGTTGTCCGCCTGCTTGTTGGTAAACTTTTGAAACGATTTCATTCAATGTTTCCATTAAAGCATCTTTCTTTTGTTTAATTTGATCAGTGTTGTCAGTGGTAAGTGCTTGTCTCAATTCTTCTTGTTTTTCTTTGATTTGGCTAACTTCATCTTCGCTGATTTTTCCTTCCAAATCTTTGAGCGTTTTATCAACACCATAAACAAGAGCATCAGCTTCGTTCTTCAATTGCACTTCTTCTAAGCGTTTTTGGTCTTCGGTTTCATATTGTTCTGCATCTTTAACCATACGCTCAATATCATCTTTATGAATTCCACTTGGAGAAGTAACTGTTACTTGTTGCTCGTTTCCTGTACCCATGTCTTTAGCCTTCACTGCAACAATACCATTGACATCTATGTCAAAAGATACTTCAATTTGTGGAACACCTCTTGGTGCGGGTGGTATTCCTACTAATTGGAATCTTCCTAAGGTTTTGTTATCTTTAGCGAATTTTCTTTCGCCTTGCAGTACATGGATTTCTACACTTGGTTGATTAGCACTTGCTGTTGAGAAAATTTGACTCTTAGTTGTAGGAATAGTAGTATTTCTATCAACCATTGGGGTGTAAACTTGTCCTAAGGTTTCAATTCCTAATGTTAATGGAGTTACATCTAAAAGCAAAACATCTTTTACATCACCTTTAATGACACCAGCTTGAACTGCTGCACCTATAGCAACACATTCATCAGGATTAATTCCTTTGAAGATTTTCTCCTCACCAAACATTTTAGCGATTTCTTCTCTGATTGCAGGCATTCTTGTAGCTCCACCTACTAGTAGAACTTTATTAATGTCTGCTGGTTTTTTCTTGGAATCCTTTAATGCTTGACGGGTTGGGCCCATGGTTTTTTCAACAAGGTCTGCAGTCATACTTTGGAATTGGGCTCTCGTAATTTCAAAGGTGAGATTCTTTGGTTTGCCGTATTTATCTACAGCGATGTAAGGAATATCAATTACTGCTCTTTGTTTATTTGAAAGTTCAACCTTGGCTTTTTCAGCTGCATCAAGTACTCTTTGAACAGCAGAAGGATCTTTGGTTAAGTCTATTCCTTCTTCTTTCTTGAAATCAGCATATACTGCATTCATAATACGCTCATCAAAGTCATCTCCACCAAGGAGATTGTTTCCGCTGGTAGCTTTTACTTCAAAAAGACCTTCAGCAGTTTCAAGAATTGAAACATCAAATGTTCCTCCACCAAGATCAAAAACGAGTATAGTTTCTTCTTTCTTCTTTCCAACACCATACGCTAGACATGCTGAAGTTGGTTCGTTAATTATCCTTAAAACTTCTAGACCAGCGATTTTTCCCGCATCTTTGGTAGCTTGTCTTTGACTATCTGTAAAGTATGCTGGGCAAGTAATAACTGCTTCTTTTATTTCCTCTCCAAGATAGTCTTCGGCATCTTTCTTCAATTTGCGTAAAATCATTGCCGAGATTTCTTGTGGAGTATAAGATTTATTATCAATAGTTGTCTTATGAGTAGAACCCATCTTTCGTTTTATTGAACGAACTGTTCTCTCTGGGTGAGAAACTGCTTGACGTTTTGCAATTTCACCTACTATATGTTCTCCATCTTTTGTTACTGTTACAATCGAGGGAGTTATTCTTCCTCCTTCTGCATTTGGAATAATGGTTGGATTACCTCCTTCCATAAATGCAATTGCTGAGTTTGTTGTTCCTAAATCGATACCTACAACTTTTGCCATTTTATTTTCACCATTTATTGTTAGTTTTTTTTGTCTGTTATTTTTTTTATTTGTTTGTTTTTTCTTGATCGTTACTTTTCTCGTTCTCTTCTTCTGAAGAAACCATAACCTTAGAGGCTCGAATAACTCGATCTTTTATTTTGTAACCCTTCTCAAATTGCTGAGCGATTTCATTAGCACGGAATTTATTAGTATTATCAACACAAATTGCTTCGTGGAATTGTGGATCAAAAGTATCACCAGGTTGAGGATTAATAATTGAAATACCTTCTTCATCCAAAATTTTTACTAGTTTTTTGTAGGTGATTTCTAATCCATCCAAAGGTACTTCTTCCTCCTTGTTTTTAACTGCGAAATCGATAATTCTACTTAGGTCATCTATAGGTTCAAAGACTTTGGAGAGTATTCGTTCTGATGAATATCGAATATTACTCTCTTCTTGTTTCTGTGCGCGTTTTTTATAGTTCTCAAAATCAGCTTTGAATCTTTGAAGTGAGTCTAAGTATTCCTTTCGTTCCTTTTTGACTTTCAAAATTTCTTCCTGGAGCTTTTCATCAGTTTCTAGTATATCTTTGATACTAATATCTTTGAATTGTCCATCAAATTCCTTGAGAATTTTCTTTGCTTTAGGATTTTCATCAATTTTTTTCAAAATTTCTTGAATTCTTGAAAGAGCTTCTATTTCATTATCATTTGTAGTACTTTGTTCTTCCTTTGTTTCACTGATTTCGTCAATGATTTCTTGTTTCTCATTGTTCTTTGAGGGATTCATAGTAGTTTCTTTCTCCTATTTCATTCAGCAATTGTTTTCTCTGCTGGTTTTGAATTTCCTTATCAAGGGTTATTTTAATGTATCTTCTATTGAGAATATTTACAATAGATTTACTAAGTTACTAATCCCCTTTGGTAAAACAAACGTTTTAAATATATCTATTTATGTGAGTAATTATTTTTATGTGAGGAATTAACTTTCTAAGGTGTTTTTGTTTGGAATTTATTAGAAAATGAAGCGAAATCATTTGCAAAATAAATAGAATTTTACCACTAGGCAAATCATTTTAATAGTACTAAAACTTGAAATCTTTTGTTAAGATAATCTGCTTTAGTTTGAAATATGAATCATCGGTGGAAGATATTAATGGGGATTAGTTTCAAATACGCTCAAAGAATTGCCAAACTCGGCACTCAATTGCTTATCCCATTAATAGTATTTGATACTACTTGGTCATTAATTCGATTTATTCTCTATAATACTACTTTTGATGGAGAAAGCACTACCAAGTTCAATATTATTGAAAATATTATTACTAATACACTCTTTGCATCATTTGCTTGTGTTTTAGCTTTTGGAATAATGATGTTGGGTATTTATTACATTAAGTTTAACAAGTTGGCAATTATTGCTTCAATAACCCTTCTCATGTATGTTGGTATTAAAGTTGCATTTATTTTCTTCAAGTTTACACAACTAATACCTGTTCCTATCGATGAATACATGAATAATACGTTTTATGTCTTTGAGTTAGTTACAAGCTTACTTTTGATCCTAGTATTTATTATCTTTGACATCTTCCAAAGACGATTAAAAATCAGAGGAGAAATTGGTTATGGTGGTAGTATTTTCCCCTATATTTTTGGTACACTTGCTTTAGTTTATCCAATTTCAAATATTCTTAGTCTATTACAGGTTGATTATGAATCTAATACAGTAGCATTTCCAATTATGCGAACAATTGCTTTTGTTGCTTGTATGATTGAGATATTGATTTATTTCGATTTACTCCGGAGATTCGATTTCATGCACAGCATTGACAATAAAAGTAATGATGAAGCTCCAATAGAAATCGACTCAGAAAGTATAGAAAGTGAAAAGTGAGAAGAATTATCTTCTCTTAGGTTTATTTGATCGTTTGTTTTCTAATCGTTTTAATTTTTTCAAGTATTTGTGCAGGGATTTTAGGGGAACAATTGGTAAGTGATCAACGTTTTTCCAACGTTCATTTAGAGCAGTTACAATTAATAATTTAGCAGATGGGAGATTTAGTAAAAGTCGTCGCTCCTTCAGTTTCTTTGCGGCTATAGTGAAAATCTCATATCTTTTGGTTAAACTTTCTCGATCAAAGTACCATCCACGCCACAGCGCTAAATCTTTAACTTCAATCACAATTGTTGTCTTTTTCCGTTTAATAATGATATCAATTTCTGTTACTGTGTCCCCTTCGCTAAGAATTTCCACATTTTGATCTACAATTTCCCATCCAGATAAAGTTGCTATTTCTGAAGTAATCAATTCAAGATCGTGTGCTTTTTTGCTTCTGGTTGTCTCGCTATAAGAGTTACAGAATCTTGAAAATAGCAATAAGGAAATGATTGGTATCTGTAGATATTGAACATCTTTTTTGGTTATTTTTCTGCAAAGGAAATACGGAACGTTTTCATTGCCTAATTGGAATTTTATTATTGTTTCATAGAGCAATAATCTCATTTCTTCTAAAGGATTGAGTCGGTCATATCTATCGCGTAAATCCTCAATCACGGACATCTTCAAGTCTTTAAATGGTTTTTTTAGATCAGATAAAGCCATCAAGCTGCCAAAATTTTCAAACAGTATAGATAGAGCCTCAACTTCCTCATCTGTTAATTGTCTCATTGAAGCAAAGAATTCAGTTATTCTTCTTAAATAAGCAATTTCACTATGCCAAGATCGCACCATATCATTTAATTCTTGAATTGTCCTGTCAGACATTTTTCGTCTTTGATCTCGCATTTCACGAAGCTTCGTAGAAGCTCCGGTTTCTTGTGAAACACCTATGCTTTTCAATTTCAATTCAGTTTCATGATATAATTCCGTTTTGATAAAGTGAAGTTCTTCATGTAATTCATATTCTAATTTTATCATACCATTTGAGAACATAAATGCTTGATCACGCAATTTTGCCCAATCATTTGCTAGCTCCATCAAATGTTTTTTCGCTTCTTTTGAAAATTCCATTTCCCCTTCTCCTTCTTGAGTTAGGGAATGAACTTGATTAACTAGAAAATTAATTGCTGATAATGCGATTATTTCATTTGTTGTTACTATATCTTGTTTGCCTTCTGCACTGTAAGAGGATAAATTGCTGAAATCGCTTGCAGATAATCCATCCTTTGTCATCAGAATGGTCGCAAGACCCATAGCTATTTTTTCTCTTTCAGGTATGAATGCATCTAAAACCTTTTTTCTGTTATAATTTTTCAAAACGTTTGCAATACAAGAATAAACATGATTTCGTTTCTTAACCAGTTTTTGATAGATATATTCGTCTTTGTCGAATTTTGAAGAGTCTTCTTCGTCACTAATTTCTTCTTGGTCTTCCTCTTCAGCATCTATTTCTTGTAATATTTCAGGTTCTTTTTTCACTTCTTTTTTTTGCACTTTGCTTTTTTTAGGAGGAGATTTCTTAACTGTAAGTTCTTTTTTCGCTTTCTCTTTTGGTACTTTGA
>DAOUWQ010000317.1 GCA_030667035.1 Candidatus Heimdallarchaeota archaeon
AAATGAATATCGGTTGATTTGTAGAAAACATTTCGAGCTCGTACATTTAGGCGCGTTTCTTTTTTCCGTCTCGAGTAAATTAAAGCAACATCAGCGCCTAGATCCAATATTGCTCGAGCAGAAGAACCTTCATGAGAACCAATACTACTCCAAACAATAAGCTTATCCTCAATTTTATGTAGGTGAAGTCTGGAAGCGCATTTTATTCGAGCAACTTTGGTTGAAAGGTCATAGTCTCTTTGATTTAATTTTACAGCAAAATCATAATCTACACCTAATTTAAACATCTTATCAAGTAGTGAAAGTAGATTTGGATTTAAACTAAAGAATCTTCGACTGTCAAAAATAATACCAGAAAGCAAAGTGTTTAACAATTTCTTATCAGGTTTTAAATCTAAATCGAAAATTATTTCAGAAACCATTTCTGCTGTAGATGTTCTTTCTTCTTCAACATACGCAATAGAAACTTCTTTTTCAGAGAAATCTGTTTTAGTGTGATGGTCAATAACAACTAATTTTTCTTTATCATGTGATAGAACAAGCTCCTTAAAAACACCAAGTTGATTTGGAACATTAACGTCAACAATGACTATTAAATCATATTTTTTCTTAGTAGAAGTAAGATAAGGTTTAGAATAATATTCTAATATTGCTGTTGCGGTTTTACTTACACCATCTATTAGAATATCAATTTCAGAATCAGGATGAAAACTTTGAAGAATAAATTCTACACCATAAGCAGATGAAACTGCATCTGGATCTACACTCATATGACCAATTATTGCTATTGATTTATAGCTCCCTTTAGTAAGCTTTTCAATTAGCTTATCTCTCACAGTCAAGAAGTGAATTTCTCCTCAAGTAGTTTATCTAAATCTGAGAAAGTTTCAGCTAAAATTTCTTTTATGAGTTCCTCTTCTTTCTCTACTTTTTCATTTTCAACGTTACGAATAATATCAACACTAATTTGTAATTTCTCGGTAGTATTATCAACATCAATAATAATGTCATAAAAATCGACTTTAGATTCTTGAACTCTCTTGCGAAGATTGCTTCGGGCAAATTCATAAATCTCTTCAGAGAGACCTTTAATGTCTTCTTCAGAGAGTTTCTTAAGACCTAAATTGGTTACATCGTCAGATTGATTTTCTTTATTCAATGAGATCAAACCAAATAATGTATCAAACTAAATTTTATTGTTGTTGACCAGTTTCCAAAGCAGCTTTGATGGTTTCTTCTAATTCCTCAAATTGCTTATTGAGTTTTTCACTGCTCTTTTCAGATAATTTAATTCTTGTTTCTGAAAGTTCTTTCTGATCACTTAGTTTTACTTTGGATTCTTTGATTGTGCTTTTAACCATTAAGCGACCAACACTCCGATAACAAATTTCATCATCAGGTATTTCATCAATTTCTTTGAGAGCTTTCTCAATATCAATTTGTTCATTTTTTAGTGCTTGAATTTGTTGTTGGATAACACTCAACTTTTGTTGGATGGTCTTATATTGTTTTATTTTCTCTTCTAATTGTGGACTAATTCCTTTGGACATGATTTTTTTTCTCCAAAATTGAACGTAACATTTCAACAACATTAGGAGTATTTAAAGAAACTTTCGATTGAATCTATAAAGTAAAACCATCATTAAATATTGTTTTAGAAAGTTTAGAATTGAAACCCAATGGCAATTTTTTTATTTCTGGTATAATTTGACAGAAGTATAATCGATTGAGTGAGAGTTCAAAAAGCATGACATTGTTTGTTGCATTGATTTTACACATTTACCAACCACCAATACAAACACCAACAATACTAAAACAAATTACAAGAGAATCTTATCACCCCTTAATTGATTTACATTTACAGAAAGAATCTGCGAAAATAACTCTCAATATAAATGGGTCGCTATTAGAATTAATGGAATTTTATCAAGATGAAAAGTTCTTAACAGGACTAAAAAAATTAGTTGAGAGAAAACAATTTGACCTACTTGGATCTAGCTGTTATCACGCTATTCTACCACTCATACCAAAAGAAGAAATCCTAAGACAAATAGATCTTAATGAAAAGGTTCACAGAAAAATAATTGGTGATGCGCTGTATCAACCCCAAGGATTTTGGTTGCCCGAAATGGCCTATGAATACAGAGTGATTACTCCATTAGTAGAAAAGAATTATTCTTGGACAATCTTATCAAGCGTTGCATGCACAAATGGAGAATTGCCTGATAATTATATTCCTGAGGTAGAAGATAATTTTGCTACCTTTTTCAGAAATGATTTATTATCAAATCTAATTTCATTTAGTCAACCAACAGTAGAGGAATTTTATTCTGAACTAAAAGGATTGAAAAATCCGGAAAATGAAGATTATTATGTTATTCTAGCTTTGGATGGGGAAACATTTGGACATCATGTTAAAGGATTAATCGAGGATTTTCTTGAACCATTATATAATAAAATTGAAACAGATCAACATGTCCAATTAGTAACCATTTCTCAATTACAAACAATTTTCACTGAGAAGAAAAAAATCAGTCCATTACCAAGTTCATGGTCAACATCAGCAGAAGATTTGCTGCAAGGTGTTCCATTCCCTCTTTGGGCAGACCCTACAAATAGAATACATCATCTTCAAAAAACAATAATGAATCATACATTGTTCCTAATAGGTTTGGCTCAGAAGAATTATAACAATAAAGGAAATCCTACTGTTGAAATTAAAGGACGATATCAAAATGCTCGAAAATGGTTGGATCAAGGGTTGCATAGTTGTCAGTTATGGTGGGCCTCAGGAAAACCTTGGTATTCTTCTGAAATGATACTCAAAGGTTTAAATCAACTGATTCTGTCAGCATCAGAAGCATTGAAAGTTATCCTATGGAATAACCAAGATAGTCAAGATAAGGATAATGCATTGAGAATATTTGATGAAATATTCGAAGCACAAAAAGAGATGTTTCTAATAGTATAAATAAAATTATTTCTTCTTTGGTTTTTTCTTAGATTTTTTTAAATCAGCTTTAACTTTCCAAGTATGAGAATTCCATTCATCAAAAATACGTTCGTAGATTTTAATCGTTTGATCAGCAATTATTGTCCAATCGTATACATGAGTGAGCTTTTCTACAGCATTTGATATGATTCGCTCTCTCAACTCTTTGTTTTCAAGTAATTCAATGATTGCATCTGCCATAGCATCAGAATTATCCGGTGGAACTTTGAAACCGGTCCATTTGTGATCAACAATTTCTGACAATCCACCAACATCTGAAACGATGATTGGTGTTTTTGTAGCCATACCCTCCAATGCAACTATGCCAAATGGTTCATAGGTTGAAGGCACAACTAAAATATCTGCAACATTGAAATAAGGTAAGAAATCCATTTCAGGGAGATAACCTGTAAATAGGACTTTGTCTTCAATAAGCAGTTCCTTTGAAATGCGTTCAAGTTCACTCCGGTGCCAACCTTCCCCAGCAACAACGAACTTTGTATTTGGTTTTTTCTTCAAAACTTTTGTAACTGCGCCCAGGAGAACATTCACTCCTTTTTCTGGAAC
>DAOUWQ010000060.1 GCA_030667035.1 Candidatus Heimdallarchaeota archaeon
ATGAAGTAGGATTACTTCCACCTTTAGTAGACTTTTCTGCAAATGTTATCTTGGGTTCGGTTGAACGAATTGCAGAAGAACTTGATACTGGAGATGAAATTAGTTCCACCATATTACAACTGAAAAAGAATACTTTCATTGTATTTAAAACAATAAACAAAAAGAGTATCTTTGTAGGTTTAAGTAAGAAACGACCAAAACTAGGTCAAATGCTTATTGAATCAGATCAAATCGTTGAAGTATTGAAGAAATCAATGGGTTAGAAAAATTAGTTTTCTCCATTGAAGGTTGTTCCAAACTCTTCTTGTTTGACAACTTTTAATTCAGGGAGATCTATAGATACTTCTTCCATTATTCTTCTTCTTATTTTTCTCAATAATGCATTTTCTAAAATTCTGCGTGAGAGATGGATATAGGGTATTTTGTATAATCGTATATTTTGTAGTGATTCGTAATCAATATCACCAAAGATCACTGCATTAATTTTTACATTCTCACTAATTTTGTAGATAATATTCTTGTTGACAATTTCATTAAAAAGTACAACTCCTTTAATTGAAGTTTGATTATAGCCCGAATATTTGAAGGAGTATTCTAAATGTTGGTACAGAAGTTGAACTAGATCTTTTAATTGTATTTTGTTTTTCCTTTCACCATATCTACACATAACTGTTCTTTTATTGTGTAAATCATCAATGAAGTCAAAATCCATTTTATGACGATAATCAAAATCTAGCATACTTAAGAAATAATCAAAACCTCCTTGTTCCGAAAATAACCAGTTTTCACCTAGAGAATAAACGGCAATTTTATTCTGAACAAGATTTTGAAATAATTCCATTTTAGCCTGAGGTATTTTATTCGAATCAGTTTGAGTAAAAGAGGGAGAGTATATTGTAATGATAATTTCTGCTTTTTCTTTCATAGCAGTAGCTACTACTTTTCGTGTTAAATGGGCTACAATGAGACATTTTCGCATTTTTGTTTTTGAATTTTTAATCCAGTCTTCACCTAAAATAACTCCACCAGTTTGTTCATCATTTAAACTAGATTCTACTCTAATTTTATCTAATAATGCTATTATTTTGGACATTTCTTAACACAGCTTTAACCTTGTAAAACAATCGAATGCTTTCTAAATAGATGTAGGTGTCTTCTTTTTTAAATTTTCATTATAGATAGAGGTAACCGAAAGAATTGTACTCATAAATACCATTATTTTGTGTTTGAAAAATCTTAAAAGAGCTAAAGTTTATAATCAGATTTCGAGGTCACTATTCACTCGGTTAAAAAAAAACGAAGTATCTTATTGGAAGTAGTTTAAAACATGACTGAAAATCCTTTGCATAAATTTTTCCAAGCGAAGAGTATGGCTATTTTTGGTGCATCTGCTTCTAAGGGCAAACCAGGTTTTGTTATTGCTGAAAATTTCATTAACAATTTTGATGGCAAAACAATCTTAGTCAATCACAAAGGAGGAGAGATTTTAGGGCAACCTGTACATAAAACCTTAGAAGAAGTAGAGGGACCTGTGGATGCTGCAACAATTATTGTTCCAGCAAAATATGTTCCTGCAGCAATGGAAGAGTGCGCTAAAAAGGGAGTAAAATCCGTTACGATAATATCCGGTGGTTTCAAAGAAATTGGTGAAGAAGGAATACAATTACAACAACGTATAGATACCATCGCCATTGAAAATGATATCAGAATTATAGGCCCAAATTGTATTGGTTTATTCTATCCAAAAAGAGGTTTAGACATGGTTTTCTTGCCAGAAGAAAAACTAAAGAGACCTACAGAAGGAGGAGTATCTATTTTATCACAAAGTGGCGCTTTTGGTTCTGCATTCCTTGATATTATGGGTTCTTTAGGAAATGGAAATTATCTCTCAAAATTCGTTAGTTTTGGAAATGCTTCAGATATTAATGAGGCAGATATACTCGAATATTTCGGCGAAGATCCTGAAACAAAGATTATTCTTATTTACCTTGAAGGCTTTAAAGATGGGCGAAGATTCATAGAAATAGCAAGAAAAGTTTCACTTAAAAAACCGATTATTGCAATCAAAGCTAATCGAACAGAAGCTGGAGCCCAGGCTGTTGCCAGTCATACTGCTTCTCTTGCAGCTAATGATGATGTTACAGATGCACTTTTCAAAGAAGCAGGAATAATACGTGCATATACTTGGGACGATCTCTTTGATTGTATGGTTGCATTCAATAATACATTATTACCAAAAGGAAATCAGGTTCTTGTAATCACTGATGGTGGTGGCGCAGGTGTGATGGCTTCAGATGCAATAGGTTCCTTAGGTCTCGAGTTGGCTGATTTATCTCCTGAAATTGAAAAGAAAATGAAAGAAGATTTACCACCGTATTTCTCCGTTGCAAATCCTATTGATTTAACAGGAAGTGCTACTGCAAAAGAATATCTATATGCTTTGGAACAAACAATAAATGACCCAGCAGTAGATGCAATTGCTTATATTATCATACCAACTCCCCCGGCAATCAATGTAAAAGAATTAATGGACGGATTGAAACCATATGCAAAGAGTGTCAATAAAACGATTACTTTCTGTGCGATTGGTGGAAAAGAAGCTTTTTATATTCGAGAAGAATTGGAACAGATGAACTTTCCATTTTTCCCAACTCCAGCAAGATCTGTTTATGGAATTGATAAATTAACTGAATACGCGGATTATCTGCGAGCTCATGGACAAGAACTACCAGTAATTAGGGAGACACCAAAATAATTGGAGGAAAAAAAAATGGCAGATACAAAAAACATACCAGAACCATTTGCTACAGCTTATAACGAAGGACGTTCTTTCCTTTTAGAGCACGAGGCGCTCAAAGTTTTTGAAAGCGTTGGTATTATATTCCCACCGAATATGCTTACAAAAAATGCTGATGAGGCTGTTACTTTTGCAAAGAAAATTGGTTACCCTGTCGTAATTAAAGCGATGTCACCAAAAATTCTACACAAGTCAGACTATAAAGCAGTTATTATTGGCATCGATTCTGACGAAGCTCTAAAAAACCAATTCAATGATATGGATTCACGTTTGAAAAAATATGACTTAGTTGGCATTCTTGTTGAAAAGCAAGTGAAGAAAGGAACAGAAATTCTTATCGGAATGAATATCGACCCAACTTTTGGTCCCGTTGTTGCATTTGGTATAGGAGGGATCTTAGTTGAAGCAATAGGTGATGTTTCATTTAGAGCGTGTCCAACAACAAAACAACGTGCTTTGCGTCTAATAAGCGAAATTAAAACGCAAAAAATGCTCAATGGATTTAGAGGATTACCTCCAGTAGATAGAGATGCATTAGCTGAAATGATAGTTAAAGTATCCCAACTAGCTATAGATTTAGACAAATATATCAAAGAAATTGACCTGAATCCTGTAATAGCCAATGAGGATGGGGTATTCGGAGTAGATGCGAGAATAATACTAAAAGAACTCGAGTAATTCTCAATTCTTTCCTTTTCTACTTTTTTTCTTTGATTCCTCATAGTTATTTAGAAACTCATACACTTCTTTCATTAGAATAGACGGTTGAAGTATCGGTAATTCAACAGTAGGTTTGTAATCCATTTCCTTGGATTTAGCTAAGAAATATCTCATCTCACTCTTTGTTAATGATTCAGTTACAAAAGCTCTCTTAAATTTCTTTAATCTAAAAGCATTAGACAACTGCTCAAAATTATTAGAATGTGGAATCATCCAAATGTTTTTCTTTGCAATACATGCTTCCCACGCCAAATTAAATCCTGCATTACCAATTACGCCTTTACATGAAACTAGATATTGAAGAAATCCATCTCGAGATGTTTTCTTAAAGATAACATTATTGTGTTTTTCATCAGTATTAAATCCGTAAACATGAAATATTTCATCTGGAAATGCTAATAAAACTCTAATTACTTCATCTTTGTTATATCTTGCTAGATATACTAGATAGTGATTTTCGTAATTAATTTTAAGATTATTAAACTCGGATTTCCAAATTAAAGGATAAAGGCTGTGATTATCAACTACTTTTATTTCATTTACAAAATCAATTGAAAAACAATGGGAATAATATGGTAGCATTAACCGTATAGCAAATTTCATCCCCGACTTTACAAGAGGTTTTGCAGGAGCTTCTTCATTTGCCGAATGAAAAATTGATTGTTGATGATCAATACAAATAACTGGTTTTTTTAGAATTCTCCCTACAACTGAAGATGTTGGTTCAAAATCAGTAAAGATTACATCATATTCCTCAGAATTGACAATTTCCAAGAGGTCTCTTCTATTTCTAGTTAGCTTCCCCATTGACCCTAAATTCACTTGTAATGATTTATAGACATCCACCTTATGATCTTTATACATATCAATTGGACCAAGACGATAAAAAGCTACAGGAGCAATTTCATATGCATATTTCGGAGGTTTCTTACCTGAAAAAAGAACTTGTACTTCATGGCCATCTTTCATTAATTCATTTACAAAGACTCTTGATCGATTAATATGTCCTTGCCCGTTTGTATTGATACCATAAAGAACTTTCATGTACCAAAGCTAGTGAGAGGAAATATTTAAAGGATTACACAAAGTTTACGATTCATAATTAGACAAAAATCTATCCTAGGTGTTCTTCCATTGTCAAATAAGGATATTGAAACTGCTCGACATTTAATTACTAAATATGGTTTGGAAAATGCTGTTCACCATAATGGTGCTGCCAACGAGAAATCGGTCATGCAAAAAATAATGGCTACTCATGTTGAACTGAGAAAACTATCCAAAAAAATTAGCACCCTCATTGAAGAAATAATTCCAACAATTAATGCTCTTTCAGTTGAAGAGCAACAAAAACGCCTTACGGAAATTGCACCAGAACTGCTTGCAAAAAAGGGTCATCAAAAAAGAATACGAGAGTTACCGCCATTAAAAGATGCAGTAGATGGCAAAGTTGTAACTCGTTATGCACCCGAACCAAATGGTGAGATGCATTTAGGACATGCTTATACTGCTTTTTTTGCTGATTATTATGCAAAGAAATATCACGGAACATTTGTCTTGCGCTTTGAAGATACAAATCCAAAACAAGAACGAGTAGAATATATTGATTCTCATCGACAACATTTGAAATGGTTGGGATTAGCCCCTAATAAAGAAGTAATAGTCTCAAATGATATGCCAATTTTTTACGAAAAAGCAGTTGAACTTATTGAGAAGAATTATGCATACACATGTACGTGTTCTGTCGATAAGATGAGAGATTTACGTGGGGAAATGAAATCTTGTGATCACTCTAAGAGGGATTCGACAGATACAATGAAAGACTGGAAGAAAATGCTTACAGGAGATTATAAAGAAGGTGAAATAGTATTACGCTTAAGGGGTGATATGGAGAATACTAATGCTGTTATGAGAGACCCGGCTATATTTGCCATTAGATTGGGAGATCATTGTATCCATGGAAAGAAATATCCAGTATGGCCATTATACGATTTTGCTGTAGCAGTTGAGGATAATTTGTGTGGGATAACACATGTGGGACGTAGTGCTGAATTTGACACCAGAATAGAATTGCAAAACAAAATACGCGAATTATTGGGTTTAATACCTCATCCTGACATTTTCCACTATGCAAGATTCAATGTTTTAGGCAGCCCTGCCTCTAAGAGAAAAATCAAACCTTTGGTAGAAGAAGGAAAAGTAGAGGGGTGGGATGATATTCGTTTAGTAACAATTAAAGGAATGAAGAGAAGAGGCATTGTTCCTGAAGCTATTAAGCAGGTAATAAAAGAAGTAGGAATGACTACTCAGCCAACCAATATCGATTGGAGCTTAATTACAGCTACAAATAGAAAGATAATCGACGCAGCATCAAATCGTTATTTCTTCGTTTCTGATCCAGTTGTTATCTATATTGAAGACGCTCCTGAAGATAGAATTTGTAAAGTACCTTTACATCCTGACGATTCCACGAGAGGCTTTAGGAAGGTTAAACCTGGTTGTATTTTCTTAATAACCAAATCTGATTATGAAAAAATGAAGGTAAATGATGAATTTAGACTTAAAGATCTCTATAATGTTATATTGACTAAAAAGAAAATACCTCTCAATAAAATTGCTTCTGTGAAAATAGATGAAGAATTGAAACCTTTTCTGAAGAAATTTCCTATCCATTGCATTGGTAAATATTCTGGCGAAGAATTGAAACCCGGACCAAAGATTCAATGGGTAATTGCAGATGCTAAACAAACTGTTGCTGTTGAGGTAAAAGTACCTGGTGTCTTGTTCATTGATGATACATTTAATGAAAATAGTTTGAAAATTGAAACTGGCTATGCTGAAGCAGGTGTTGCAAAATTGAAACCCGACACTATAGTACAATTTGAGAGATATGGCTTTGTAAGAGTAGAAACAAAAACAAAAAGTAAAATATTTGTTAATCTTGCACACAAATAGTTAGACCAAAACCTTAAACTTTTGCTTCTCTGAACTATGAGCAATGAAATGCTTTATTTAAAATAAAGGTATTAATACCACGATGCTCAAATATCTAATAGAAGAAAGAAAATCACTATGGAGATAAATGGCGGGATAAAAAACGGAACCTTGGATTATATTTGTAATAATATTTGGTATTGCACTATTGATCATTATCATTGCTTCAATTAAACGCAAGAAGAAAAAAGATACGAAAAAACCATCAACAAAAACAATTCAATCCTACCTTGAATATGGAGATTTTGTATCTGCAGGAAGCTTGTATTTAAAACAGAATAAACAAAATGAAGCTGCAGACCTTTACTTTCAAATGCCTCCTGAAAAAAGACCAATGTATGAATCAATGATTAAACAAAAATTGGGAAACCAAGGTGCTCAATTCTTTTGGATTAAAACAGGGAGACGATTTGAACGTACTAATCCTGCTAGAGCACGTATTTCCTTTTTACTTGCAAGTGCTTATTTTGATGTAGTGAAGATGTATATTGATACAGATGATGTTACTCAAGCAACAAATATTGTGGTTAATAATTTACCAGCAAATCTTCGAGACTGCACTGTAAGAAGATTAGCTCAATATGCTTTCAATAGAGGAAAGTATGCTATCGCAGGTGATCTCCTGCGAGCCATTAACTTAGGTGAAGAAGCAGATGCTATTCTCGCAGTAGCAGCCCACGAATTTGGAGCAATTGAACGGCCCCAAGTTGCTGCTGATATTTATGACTCGGTAGGACGACAAGATTTAGCTGGTGCTTCACAAGAACGCCAAGGTGAAATAGCTTTATCAGAAGGTCGCATTGAAGCTGCTAAAGTTGCTTTTGCAAAAGCAGTAAAAGCATATGATGGCTCTAATAAACCAAAAGATGCTCTACGTGTAGAACAGAATTTAGAAAAATTCGATTTACTAGATCGTTTCAGAGAATACGCAGCAAAAGG
>DAOUWQ010000392.1 GCA_030667035.1 Candidatus Heimdallarchaeota archaeon
AACATTCAAAAAGAAATGTAATAAGGAATAGCTCTAGCTATCCCTTTTTTTTTATGAGAAAATAATTACTTGAGTAATCCTTTTTCCTTAAGCAATGGTTCTATAACTGACATCAAATCTGGTTGCCCAATTTCTTGGAGGTCGTATTTGACTCTAACAGTTTCATGTTTGATGTTAATTAGTTTGGAAAGGTCAATTGGGGTACCAATAACAACTAAATCACAATCAATAGCATTAATTGTCTTTTCGAGTTCCTCAATTTGCTTCGTACCATAACCCATTGCTGGGAGGATAATTCCAAGGTGATTATATTTTTCAAAGGTGGCTTTGATTGAACCGATGGCTTTTGGACGTGGGTCGATTAATTCTTTTGCACCGAATTTCCAGGCGGCAATTGCACCTGCACCGTATTCCATGTCACCATGAGTTAATGTAGGACCGTCTTCTACGACGAGTACTCTTTTACCTTTGATTTTCTCCCAACCGTCTACAGTTAGGGGAGATGCACCATCAATAACGATTGCTTTTGGATTGTAATCAGCAATATTCTTTCTAACAATTGCTACATCATCTCTGTTTGCAGAGTCCATTTTGTTAATGATTACAGCGTCAGCAGTTCGCAGATTGACTTCACCAGGATAGTAAGCTATTTCGTGACCTGGTCTATGAGGATCAACAACAACAAATTCTAAATCAGATTTGTAGAATGGGAAATCGTTATTACCACCGTCCCAAATGATGAGATCAGCTTCTTTTTCAGCTTCACGGAGGATTCGTTCGTAATCAATACCTGCGTAAAGGATTATACCATTTGTAATCAAAGGTTCGTATTCTTCACGTTCTTCAATTGTACAGCGGTATTTGACTAAATCTTCAAGAGAACCATAGCGTTGACATGCTTGAGAATTCAAGTCTGGATCGTAAGGCATTGGATGTCTAATAGCAACAACCTTGAGGCCTAACTTAGAGAGTGAAACAGCGATTTTTCGTGTAGTTTGACTCTTACCACATCCTGTCCTAACGGCACAGATAGAGATAACTGGCTTCGTGGACTTGATTGATGTCTCCTTCTTACCAAGCATCAAAAAGTTTGGTCCTAATGCCATAACTCTTGAAGCAATATGCATTACATAATCATATGGTAAATCACTATACGATAAAACACAGACCTCTGCTTTAGTTTTCTCGATAACTTCAGCAAGATCGTTTTCATCATAGATGGGTATTCCTTTTGGATATAGCTTACCGGCTAATTCTTTAGGGTAAGTTCGTCCTTCTATATCAGGAATTTGTGTTGCAGTAAACGCAACGACTTCATAATTTTCATTATCTCTAAAGTAGGTATTGAAATTATGAAAGTCTCGACCGGCAGCGCCTAAAATAAGTACTTTTGTTGGTTCCATAAATTATACTGTCCCTTATTGTTTCTTAACAATAAAAGTTGACTTTTAGTACTAATTTGAATTTAAGCTTGTTTATTAAATGGTCGGTCACTTTAGAATTGTGCGTAATCGGGGAAAAAGAGGGTATTTTCATTATCTTTTATTTGTTTTCTTAGAATATTTCGTTATTTTACTTTTGTATAGTTGCATTAAAAACTATTATCTAGTTCAAATTCTAGAAATAAACCCTACACCATTTTTAATTTTCAGTTTCACCCACAAAAGATAAAAGACCAAGTTTTGTTCTCATATAATTGGTAATGATAAGATGAATGATACATCAGCTAAAGAACTAATCTTTGAGATTTTAGAGAAATCTGGAGCATTGAAATTTGGTGATTTCACACTTGCTTCTGGAGCGAAATCAAAATACTACATTGATATGAGAATCATTCCTAATTTTCCCGAGGAATTTGAACAATTGATTGATCATGCTATTACTTATATCAAAGCAACTATCCCTGATCTTAAGGGCGTCGTTGGTATTCCTTTAGCAGCAATGCCATTCGGAACCTTGATTGCATACAAACTCAAATTACCTTATTATATACTGCGTAAAGAACCCAAGAAACATGGTCTGAAAAAACTGATAGAGGGTGAAATCAAAAAGGGACAGAAAATCCTCTTAGTTGACGACTTAATTTCAAGTGGTTTTAGTAAATTAGCAGCAATTAATGCTTTGCGGGATGAAGGAGCAAAAGTGGACGACCTATTCGTTTTCATTGATCGTACTCCTGAAGGTTTAGCTGAATTTGAAAAAGAACATGGAATAAATGTTCACTATTTAGTTAATGCTAAAGATATTCTTGAAAAGGCTCAATAAATTCATAAGATAGCAAGAAAAAGCAAAGAATCACAAATCCGGATTTGTTTATGTATGAACACTCAGGTCTCATCTAAGAAGTCAGCAATTATCCTTCTAAGTGGCGGACTAGATTCAACTGTCTGTCTCTGGTGGGCAAAACAGCAAGATTATACTCAAGTAGTCTGTCTTACTTTTGAATATGGTTCGAAAGAAGAAGCAGTGTTACATGCTGTTACTAAGAAACTTGGAGAGCTAGCAAAAACTGATGACCATACATTCGTTACTCTTGATTTTCTTGCAGAATTCTCAAAAAGAACTGGAAGTTCACTAGCAAAGGATAGTGACAAAGAACTTCCAAAACCTAAAACTGAAGAACTTGATGATGAAACAATCGGGAAAGAAAACGCTAAATCAGTTTGGATTCCTGCTAGGAATCTTGTCTTTCTATCTATTGCTTCCTCCTATGCAGAAACATTGGGTGGAGAAGTTGACATCATAACAGGCTTCAATCTAGAGGAAGGAGCAACATTTCCTGACAACACACAAGAGTTCATTGATGATTTCACTAAAACTGCTTCACGAGGAGTTATGAATGCTCAGGTGCAAATTTATTCACCAATATCTGGTATGAATAAAGCAGAGATAGTGAAGCTCGGAAGGAAGCTAAAAGTTCCATTCGATTTTAGTAATTCTTGTTATGAACCTAAAGGTCTTGATGCTGGAAAAAGACCAATCCATTGTGGTGTCTGTGAGAGTTGTTTGCGTAGAAAACGAGGTTTTAAAGAAGCAGCTAATTCTGACCCTACAAA
>DAOUWQ010000419.1 GCA_030667035.1 Candidatus Heimdallarchaeota archaeon
AGATACACCAAAAAATTTCATTAAGAAAGCCAAAAAACTTTATCCTGGGGAAAACTCAATTGAAGCATTGACGAATCTCGAAGATTTAGCTTTAATTCTAGACAACTTTGGTATAAGCGATTTCATTATCTATGATGGAAGTTTAGCGAGGGGATTAGATTACTATACAGGGATTATTTTCGAAGCTTGGAGCAAAGAAGGAATTATTCCAAGAGCAATTGCCGGTGGAGGTAGATATGCTGATTTAGTAGCAATTCTAGGTGGTCAACCATTAACAGGTGTAGGATTTGGTTTCGGTGAAACTGTATTAATGGAGTTGATGAGCGACTTAGATGTAGAATATCCCAAAACGGAAATTTGTGACGTTTATATTGCTCCAATAAAATTAGACGATTTTTCGATAATAATTGATCTTTCTAATAAACTTCGCGCAAAAGGGTTGAAAGTTATCTTAAATCACTTTAACTGGAAAATGAAGAGACATTTTGAAAATGCAGAAAGAATAGAAGTCGAGTGGATGATAATTGTTGGTAAGAAAGATCTCGCAAATGAAGCTGTAACTTTACGAAATATTATTTCTGGAGAACAAGAAGTTATACCCTTAAAGAAAATCGCTTCAACACTGCAGAAGAAACTAAAGAAGTAATATTACCAACATACGAAGACTATTTAGAAGAAATAATACCCTCAAATGAGCAAGTGTATTTATTTCTTAATCTAAATAATTGATTAACAAGGGAATTTAAAGTCAGGTTTGATTTAATTGGTGGATACTAGAACAGAACAAATTCGTTGTATTTTATGCAACAAGCATCTAGACCTTACAATGAGAGATGGTAAAGAATTATTTATTTGTTCGGTATGTCAAGCCTATTTTTGCTCTGACTGTTTACGAGCAGTAGAAAATTATTCTACCTGTCCTGCAGCAAGATTGCTAGGTGCTAATGACCATGAGCTGAAATTTCTAACAATTCTTCCACCAAAACTAGTCTTTTCAAACGGTAATCTATTACAAAATGAAAAAAGCAAACCAACTACAGTTAAAATTTTGCCCAAAAAAAGCGTTAAGGTAATTGAGTCAAAATCTGGAAAGAAAAAAAGAACAAAGAAATAATTTCAAGATATTAATATTATTCATAAATTGGGTGTATTTACTTGCAAATTAAAGCGTTCAAATCAACCACAATTGGTGACATAGCAATCACTAAAATAAATCCAATAAGTAGTGGTGAGCAGCTCAGGTTAATGGTCATCCCAGCTATGAATGATTCCACAATTATGAAAGCTTCTAAAGTAGAAGTTCTAAATCCATATGAAATTAGAGTTGTAAATTCTAATTTGCCAGTTTTTGATCAAACAAAAATTGTCTATTTTGATATCCCAACACCAAAAAATTGGACAAGTGGGCGCTATTTAACTAGTGTACTAGATATAAATGGAAAAATAATTACCAGTTGTTATTTTTATTTTCAAGCTGGATTAAATGCTCATGTGATAAATCGACAACATAATCCCAAATGGATTCTAAATTACTCTCTAAATGTAAAAAACATTAGTGAAAAACCAGTGGGTAATTTTTCAGCGTTCATCGCATTACCGCTAACGATTTCACCTCAGCAAATAGTGAGTAATCTGCAAATTCATCCTAGCAACTTAAAAATTGCAACTGATATAGAGGGAAATCGTTGGACGCATTTCTCCGTTAAAAGAATGGAAGCAAAAGAATCGCGGTTGTTGAGCTATAGCGCTGAAGTTGAAATGAAACCTTTGATAGTTCCTCAAAGGATTTCTAAAATTGCAAAGACAAATCCCTATGAACGAAAATTCTTACAGAATTATTTGAAACCTGAACCGCATATTGAAAGTGATCATCCTAAAATAGTGGAGATGGCTTCAAAGATTTCAAACAGTAACCCACTCACTTTTGCAAAACGAGCAGCAAAACAAGTACAAAAAACAGTAAAATATGAAATTCAACCAGGAGAGTTCGGTGCAGCTTTTGCTATCGAAAAGAGAAAAGGAGATTGCACAGAATTTGCTGCCTTATTTGTTGCTCTTTGTCGAGCTGCAGGTATACCAGCGAGAACAAATGTTGGCTTTGCCTTAGCTCAAAGGTGGGAGAGGCATGCTACTGCAGAATTCTTAGTTCAAGGAAGGTGGATTCCTATAGACCTCACTATGCAAAGAAGCAGTGAAATTGTTCTTGGGTCTTTACCACTCAATATCATTGTTACTCGAGGTAATTGGATGGGTGGAACTTTAGCTAAAGAAGTAGCTTACAAATATCAAGTTATAGAACCCAATCAAAAAATAGATGTTGATATTCTCTGGAATATTGTTCTAAGTAATGGAAATGATTATTCGAAAACTAACCGCCCAGTAACAAACAAAACAGTGAAAATTATTAATCCACAAATTTTTGATTCATCTAAAATTAAACCTAAAGTAATTGAACAGAGTAAAATAAAAATAATCAGCGAAAGCGTTAAGCAAGATGCTGATCTTGTAAAAATACCTAAAACTGAATCAATTGTTTTGTCGGAAAAGAAGAAGAAAATGTTTGAGATAAAAGTGGAAATACCTGATGCAATTAAACAAGGAACTTCATTTAAACCACAAATAATCCTTATCAATCATTCAGAAAACACTCTCACTGGGTGCTGTGAAATAAGAGAATTTGTGGATGGTATAATCAAAATACGATCATTTATTGGAAAGAAAATTCCACCGAATTCTCAAAGGACGATTAGACCAACCATTAATTTGGATACCATTGGTATGAGTGAGCTAGAATTTACTTACAGTAATCGTATTGGAAGGGTATTAGCTAGAATATCAGATTTGATAAGTCTTTACTAGATAAAGAATCTATTTAAAATACTTCCACCA
>DAOUWQ010000412.1 GCA_030667035.1 Candidatus Heimdallarchaeota archaeon
TAAGAAATCACTGTCACTATCAATTTGACCAGTACTAAAGATTGAACCCCCAATAGAATACCAAGGAGCCTCACCAGAGGTAACTACATCATCCGGACTCAAACAATAGAGATAATCGTCAATTGACCCAAAAATTATTTCAAAAATACCATCTCTATCGAGGTCAACAATAGTTGGAGAGGAGTAAATATCACCTCCAGTAGTATAAGTCCATAATTGTATACCAAGATTAGATAGACAATGCAGTTCATTATCATTTGATCCTACAACTATTTCTAAAAATCCGTCCCCATCCAGATCAGCAATAGCTGGAGAGGAGTTAATATCGCCTCCAGTAGTATAAAACCATTGTTCATCACCTGTAGAGTTAAGACAATAAAGATTATTGTCATGCGACCCAATAATTATTTCTAAATCACCATCATCATTAAGATCAGCAACTGCAGGAGAAGCATATATGCCACCAGATGTTGAGTAAGACCATTTCAAAGTTCCTAGATGATTGTAACATCTAACCCCATAATTGATGGTTCCAAAAATTATTTCGTAAGTATTATCAGCATTTAAATCAGCTACTATAAGATAATCAGAGCTGGAACCTTGAAGAACATCCCACTCAATTTCACCTAAATGACTTAGACAAAAAAGATGATTATTATAATTCGACATAAAAACAATCTCTAGTGTGTCATCATCATCGAGATCTACAACAGCCATAGAAGAATGTGAACCTAATGAAACAGTTGACCATTCCAAGTTTCCTTCATGACTTAAACAATATATAAAATCATAATTATTGAAAATTATTTCAAAAGTACCATCGGCATCTAAATCTGCAATAGTAGGAGAAGTTGTAACATGCCAATCGGTAGTAAAAATCCATTCTACTGTTCCATTATGACTGAAACAATAGAGTTTCATATTCCAAGAACAAGCAATAATTTCAGGGGTGCCATCAGCATCTAGATCAGCAATAGCTGGCTTTGAAGTCATTTTACCTGCCAAAGGAACACTCCACACTAATTCACCTGAAGAATTTATACAATAAAGACGGTCATCATTAGAACCAACAACTACTTCAAAAAGACCATCGCTATTTACATCTGCAAATGAAGGAGATGATTCTATATCATTACCAAGATTATAACTCCAATTTTCTGAAACAGACATTGAATTTGAATCAAGGATTGTAGTATTATCCAGAGTAATACTTTGACCTTTCATAGTAGAAATTATCATTATCCAAAAAATAATGAGCAAAGTTATTTTTTTATAGTTAGACATCAACACAAAACCTTTGAAACAGAATGTAATTATCTTTTTAATTATTAAATGCTTTTTAAACGAATTTAATGTAAAGAGTAATTATAACTTATTTCTATTTCCATTACTTGATTTCAGAAAACAGCTTTATTTGGAATTTAATTAGTCTATTCCTTAAAATTAGTGTTCGCTCTTGAAAGCAAAAGAAAATCAAAAATTTACTCAATGTTCATTTTCTAATTTAAAAACATCAAAATAGGTGATAATACTGATGTATAAATAGTAAATTTGATAGTATTGTCTTGGTGTTAAACTTGTCAATTGAATATCTGGGGTATTTGCTCTATGGGAATGATGGGGATAATATAGATGAAATAATAACCAATGGATTATTCAGAGCGAGAAAATATGTTTGGATAACGAGTGCAAAAGCAAACGATTTCATAGTAGTAAATCAACATACAAAGGAGGGAGTGGGAATTACGAAGAAATTATATCACATGAGTCAACGAGGAGTAGATTTTAAATTTATTTTAGCACCACATGAACAAACAAAGACTTACAAAAATGCTCAGACCTTTTATCAGAAAATGAAGAATGTAGCGAATGTCCATTTTCGTTTTTGCTATGATATGCACATGAAAGTAATCATTGTAGATGGAACTTGGATGTATTTTGGTTCAGCAAATCTTACCGGTGCAGGGATAGGTTCTAGAACTCGAAAAGGTAAGAATAACTTTGAGATTGGAACAATAACTATCGATCAGAAAGCAATTGCTGCTATTGAATATCAATTAGAACAAATTTGGAATGGAAATGAGTGCAAAGGGTGCTATCAAAAACAGAAGAGATATTGTAAAGGAATTTAATTACTGGAAACTATTACAATATGTGAAACTATATAAGAAGAATTATTTAAATAAAATCAAACTAATAGTACATGGAACTAAAATGAATGTAAGCATGAAGAAAGAAGTAGCAGAAGAATTAGTAACGTTCAAATTGAAACAAATTCAAATATTAATAGAAGAAATATTACAGAGATGGAATGAGAAAGTAATCGAAGATTTCTTAGAGAAAGCAAAAGATGGCACTTTACATGAAGCAGAAAATGATGCAATAGAATTGAAACAACTAGTCTTTGAAGAAGAAAAACTTCAGAATTTATTAAAAAAATTCGCATAATTTTGGAGGAGAATAGTATTTTTGCTCGTGAAAAACTCCTATATGTAAGCTCTTAATATCTGCAAAACCTGCTTTAACCAAAATGTCTGCGGCAGCCAATGATAATCCTCCTCCTGGGCAAACAGTTGCAATTTCCTTTTCTTTAAATGGTTGAAGTGCTTCTAAATTAGATTTTATTTTTGATATGGAGATTGATCTTGCATTTGGTATATGTCCATTAGTGCCGTAAAATTCTTGGATATGTCGAATATCAAGTATTAACGGAGACTTGTTAGAATTTATACGATCAAGTAACTCATCAACGGTGATTTCAGGCAACACAAGTCTTTTCAATAATATTTTGAGAAAGATATTCCCATATCTAATCACACTTCTTAAATAATAACCTATAATTGTAGAATTATCTTGATTCGATTCTGCCATTTCTAATACTCTATGGATTTTAAATTAAATTCAATTTTATTTCAATTATTTTTGTTCCAA
>DAOUWQ010000362.1 GCA_030667035.1 Candidatus Heimdallarchaeota archaeon
ATATTTGATCAACATTTTCAGAAATATCTTTGCTATTTACTATATTTGACTTTATTTCTGTCGTTTGTTTTTCACGTCCCTTTTTTGAATGCCACAGATACTATGGCATTGTCATATTTAATTATTAGTAATATTGCAATATAGATAGGTTTCCCTTAAAAAATTATGTTGTCTTCTTATTTAAGGGAATTTTATTTTTCTAGTTCTTTTTCATCTGAAATTCTTGTAAGCAAATTTCTCTTGTCTTTTTTGTGCTGATTACCTGAAAGCAATCCATAGATGACCCCTTTTGCTGTTTCGTTTAATTTTGTTTTTAATTTGACTTAAAAAAATCTTATTAACTATTATTCATAATTTTAATTTAAAGTTTAGACTTTTTAACAATTTAATAATTTGAAGGTAATTACTTTTAAGTAAAAAATGTCTTGAGTAAGATAGATAATTTGGGGCAAAGTCAATGAAATTAACAAAAATAGTTTCCACTTGGTTGCATTCGACAGATTTAGCTCGAACAAAAGATTTTATGACTAAATTGGGTCTATCCCCATTAGCTGAAAATGAAAAGCTAATAATTTTTAGCTATGCTGAGGGAGGGCCAAACACTGCCTATTATCTTTATCCAGAACCTCTCAATGATGGAGCACCAATAAGACAGGGTGGAGTTTTTGCTATAGAAGTAGATGATATAGCAAGCTTTCTACAACATTGCAAGGATAATGATTTAATAGCTCAAGAAACCGAAATTTATGCACAAGAACAATTTATTTCATTCTTGTTAAAAGATCCAGATGAAAATCTCTTTGAGATAATTCAACAAAAGGATTGATTTTGAAAAACGAAACTAACTATCACTGAATATAGTTGAGGTGGCAAAATGATAAAAAGAATATTATCATATTCAGAAAACGATTCAATGTTACACGAATCAGATATGGAAAAAGCAGTCAAAGAGAATCTAGGTGTACTTTGGATTGATATCATTGAACCAACTGTAGATGAATTGAATACGCTCCAAAAAATATTCAAATTTCATTCATTAACTATTGAGGATTGTTTAGAAGCTAACCAGCGGCCCAAAATGGAAGAGTATCCTGAATATTTGTTTATTATTTTAGCCGGTGTTCGAAAACTTCCAGATGAAGAAAATGAATTAGACCAATATCAAATAGCGATTTATTTAGGGAAAAATTACGTAATCACCATCCGAGAACGAACAGGTGGAATGAGCCTAAAATCTGTCCATAATAAAGTTTTGCTGAAGAATAAACGAATAATAGCCCGTCGTGCAGCATTTTTATCCTATGTTATTATTGACACATTTATTGATAGTTATTTAGATTTACTCGAGGAAATCGAAGATTTAATCGAGGATATAGAAGAAATAGTTGTTCATAAACCTGAAACAGAGGTCTTGGATACTACTTTTGATTTAAGAACAAATATACTCATTATTTTGAAAGCGATAAGACCACAAAGAGTGGTTCTCAGAGAACTAGCTGTTGATGATACTCCATTGATCAGTGAAACCGCCCAAACATACTTCGCTGATGTTTATGACCATATTTTAGAAGCGAATGATCTTAGCTCTTCTTATCGAGATCGTGTAAGCAGCATCGTTGAAATTTATCTTTCATCTGCATCAAATCGAATGAATGATACTATGAGACTCATTGCAGTGCTGACTGCAGTGATATCTATTCCAAATCTTATTGCTTCAATTGGTGGAGTCAATTTCAAGGAATTTGCTCAAGACCCAGGGTTAATCTTTACAACAGCACCATTCTGGATATTTATGGCAACAATATTGGCTGTATCAATCGTTATTGTCATTATTATTAGAAAAATGAAACTATAAGTGCCCAATCGCTCCTTTATTTATGAACGGTAAAATTTTTTATACTAGGATTTCATATACAATTTAGTGAATATTGTGTCAGAAATTACCACCTATAGTAATAATCGATTCAAATTTGTGAAAGGTTTCATTGGTGCATTTAGGTTAATGCATTTTCTCCCTGTAATCACAGTAACTATTATTGGTGTAAATGTAGCTATTTTAACACTAAAAGGCAATGGTACTTTTAGTGAATTATTTCAAAATATCTCAAATGGAACGATTCCAATAGCTCCTTTGATCTTTTTCGTACTAGCTATTTTCTTTCAACAAGCTTTTTTGGGAATACAAAATGATTACATTGACAGAGAAATTGATTCATTATATAATAAAAGTAAAGCTATTAATGATGGCTGGGTAAGTGCAACTTTTGCATTTTGGTTTGGAGTAGCTTGTTTCATTTTGTCTCTAGGATTTTCCATTGGTGTGGGTTTCTGGGCGATAACAGGCTTTTGGGGAGTTCTCTTTATTCAAGGAGCAAATCTAGTAGGTATTTTTTATAATGTTTATGCAAAACATAAGCCGATAAGTATTATTCCCTACATGTTTGGGTTTCCGTTAATTCCAACTTATGTATGGATTACATTTGGTGGATTTGATTTGAATCTTTTGTGGATCTTGCCAATATTAGTCTTAGTAAGCTTTCCCGCGCACATTGCAAATGAATTGCCTGATTTCGATTATGACATTGAACACGGAAAAAGAAATTTCGCTGTTTTTCTAGGAAAGAAGTTTTCAACAATATTTTACTGGGTAGGTATTTTGCTGATTGAAGGCCTATTACTAACAGTATTCTTGTTGTATGGTCTTAATATTTGGGCATCAATGCTAACAATCGGTTTATCATTGCTAATTGGTTTAGGTGCTTTCATTCTGCTGCTGAAGAAAAACTGGGAAACCGATTTACTTGTGTTTAATATTGTTACAATGTGTATAGGTGTTGAAGTTATAGGCTTCTTCATTATGTTTTGGGTTTAGCAAAATAAATAGAAAAAAAGAGAAATTAAAGTGATTGATGTTTGAAGTAGGTTTCATAGAGCTCAGCATATTTTCCTTTCTTTTTGAGGAGCTGGTTATGATTACCCATTTCAACAATTTCACCATTCTCTATCATGATGATTTTATCCACGTTTTTTATTG
The DNA here is from genome assembly GCA_030667035.1 of Candidatus Heimdallarchaeota archaeon. Classification (GTDB taxonomy): domain Archaea; phylum Asgardarchaeota; class Heimdallarchaeia; order JABLTI01; family JABLTI01; genus JABLTI01. The sequence goes on from DAOUWQ010000362.1 coordinate 3,035, forward strand.
TTGATAATCTATGAGCGATAACAATTGAAGTGCGATCCTCCATAATGGTTTCAAGAGCATCTTGGATCATTGCTTCAGTGTATGCATCAACGCTTGCAGTTGCTTCGTCTAATATCAAGATCTTTGAATCCGCGAGTAAAGCTCGAGCAAAGGTCACCAGTTGCCTTTGACCGGTAGATAATCTTTTACCACGTTCTAGCACATCAGTTTCAAATCCTTCA
>DAOUWQ010000067.1 GCA_030667035.1 Candidatus Heimdallarchaeota archaeon
GAGAAAGATGATTGGAATACAATTCTAAGCGAATTGGATGAAATTGTACGTGAATTAGATCGTTTTTCAGCAATGGCTCAAGGAGATAAGAACGCCTTTGATGGAGAAGAGTTCCCAGCTTTAATCCACTTTATTTCCGAACTGAAAAAAGAGAAGAAAAACCAATCATGGGAAAAGATAGAAAATTTTGCTAAAATTTCTAAGGAAAATCTAAAGTTCTTAGAAGAAACTCAACAGATAAAAATGCAAAACAAGAGAATTGATCGTTCGTTCATTGGTGTTTTACCCAAAAATACAGATGATATTGGTAAAAATGCAATGGATGTACTCTGTTACATACCTGACATTTTGCGAACAATTAACGAATCTGTTGAAGCAATGCTTATTGACATCAAACTTAAATTGGGATTTCCTATTGTCAAAATTGAAAAAGAAATTCTAGATATTAAACATCAAATAGAGCTTTTAGAAGAAGAAATCAAGTCACATTTGAAGATTAAGAAAAGCTTGTTGAATAGAGATGAAAAAGTAGTTTATGTGCAAGCATATCGTGAAACATATCATGAAATTATTGAGAAAGCTCAAAACTATCTGATAAGAGATTTCAAAGCTCATTCTCGAGCGTTTGAAGATGTATATGAGCGTTATCAAATGAAGCTGAATAATTATCGAGAGAGTCCTGCTTTCGATGCGTTTATCAAAGAGAATTGTGCAAAAGTAGATGAAATTGTTGAAACATGGCCTACTAAAGGTTTCAAAGTTTTCAAGGATGCGCAAAAATTTATTCGAAAGATTGATCATCGTTTAAGTGATACACGACAGACATTTATTCAACAAATAAAAGCGGAACTTGAGAGCGATACAGCAGAATTATTCGCACAAATTGAGAGCCTATATGAATTAGAAGCTGAAATGGACATTGCCCCTTTTGCTAAAATGAAAGAAGCTTCTGAAAAAATTATTTCAGCTGCTAAATTCTTGGTAAGAACAATTGATGTTGTTGCTGAAGATCCACATGAAAAATTAATCAATGACGAAAGAATTCTCACAGAAGCTACTATAATGGTAAAAGCAGCTTATGAAGGTACTTTTGGTAGAATCGAAGAAAAATTAGATAGCTATACAAAACAAGTAGCATTAAGTAAGGATACAAAGAAACTGTTAGATTTAATAAAAGAAACAAAAGAAAATGCTTTGGATCCAAATAATTTAATTGAAGCAATAGAAACAATTCCCAATCTAATCGACTTTAAGAAAACGCTCAATTTACTTCTAAAAGAAATTGCTGTTGATATTAACGATACACAAGAAAAACACATTAAAAAAATTAAGAATATCAACAAATTCTTGGGAGAAGGAGAATCTATTGCAATACCAGTAGACAGCGATTTAATAAAAATTGTTAAAGTTGATTTAGATGATCAACAACCTTTAAAGAAAATAGAAGAATTATTGAAATCGTCCTTAGCTGAAGCAGCGAAAGTGATTGCTCATTTTGAAGAAAAATATTCAGAAGGATTAGGTATAAGTATCAATCCCAATCTTGAAGGAAAAATCTCCAGATACCGGCGACCATCTTACAAACCAACAATTAAACAAGCAAATAAAGCAATGTCAGATTTAGAGAAATTTGCTAAAAATCTCGCAAAAGATACTGGAGAAGCAATTAATGAATTTGCCAAAGAGCTTAAGAAATTCCCAGTGAATTCTTCTGCTTTGAAAGCATTGCAAACTTTGCTAAAGGGTATTAGTAAAGAAGCATCATCAGGCAAACTTAATCTCGTTCAAATTACGAGTAGACTTGAGCAAGCTATTAGTGAATATTCAAAGCTTATTGATGCAGTAATTAGTGAGCATTCAGATGAGATTACTCTAATAATGAAAGATGAAACCAAAATGGCTATTGGGGAAGGTATGCTATTAGAAAATTTTGGACTAAAACATGATGAGCTAATTGCTAATATTTCACTGGAAAATGTTGTAGAACAAAAGGAAGAAGAAGAAAAACCAGAGCTAAAATGCAAAACATGTGGAGCACCCATTGTTTGGCAACATGAATCTTACAATGATATGCTTGGTTTTGATGTTTTAAAAGTCAGATGCAAAAATAACCATGAAGAGAATATTATTGGATTTTCAGATGAAACAGAAAAACCTGAAGAAGAAGATATTCTAGAATTAAAATGTTCTAAATGTGACTCAGAAACGCTCAATCCGACTATGATCGATCTTTACACCAAAAAGAAACTCGTAGTAATCGCAACTTGCCCAAAGAAACACAAAACAGAATTCAATATCAAGAAGAAATAACTCTTCGAACACTTATTGCAACGAGAAAGAAGTTTAAATAGACAAAAATAAGAGGGTTATTTACCCTCTTTTGAGGAGAACTTGTGGTAAAATGACTGAATACAAGAAGGATCCGCTTCGTTCTCAAGCTCGTCGCGATATCATTCGAGCTCTAGGTGATAAAGAAATAAGTAATAAACCTGAACTTGTGGTTATCACCAAACTAAGTCCATTAACCATTAACGCAATTTTGCGAGAGTTTAGAAATTATAAAATCATTACTTGTCATGCTGGGGGTATGTATGCTCTATCTGGAGAGGGAAGAGAAGTGTACATACAATTGCTTTCTGATAAGAAATATCGTAAAAAAGAGTACGATAGAAAGATTCGCAACACTTGGAGTGAATCTGAAGTTGTTATACGCAGGACAATTTATATCGATGAAGAGGAAGAAGAAGAAGAAAAAGAAGAAGAAGAGCTTGCAGAAGATTAAATATTAAATCATTATTTTCTTTTTACATTTCTAGCAATGAGGTCATGCTGATGCTGCCATGAACCGAAAATTGATCCATCATTAGACCACTTTCTTAATTTTTTCAAAATTTCAGGAGCAATTGGAGTAGGAGTCACTCCAGCATAGTCCGTTCCAGGGAGAGGAATCAAGTAATGCATATGTACTTTGCAACCTTTAGCTATCAACTTCTTACACAAATCTATAGTCAAATATTGATCGTCTTCTGTTTCCTCAGGATAACCAATAATGAAATCAATATTCATTTTAAAATCAAAACTAATTGCTAAATCAACAGCTTCAACAACACGCTCAATTGTGTGACCTCTACGAATTAATTTCATTATCCGAGGGCTACCGGTTTGAGCACCCATCGTAAGATTATCGTTATCACAATATTCTTTCGTGAGATTTAAAGTATCTTCAGTTACGGATTCAGGTCGTACTTCAGAAGGAAATGTACCAAAAAATATTCTCCTTCTCTTTTTAGCTTGCAGTTTTTTTAATCCAGATAATAGTTCTTTTATCATTGGTATGTTTGGCACAGATGCTTTTTTTGAACCATACCCAAATGCATTTGGAGTAATAAATCTGAAATCCCAACTATCTCTTTTTGAGAGAAGAAATTTACCCCATTTAATTATTTCTTGAGGTGATCTATAGCGAACTTTTTTGCCAAGAAGTGATGGAGTTTGGCAATATTTACAAAGGTAATTACACCCTCTTGTTATCTCGAGAGCAGAATAAAGTTCATGTGCAGGAGCAAAGGGTGGATAGTCATCGAGATCTATGAGATCATTGGGAGGTTGAATGATAAGTTCAGCTTGTTCGTTTAGAAAAGCAATTCCTTTCTGTGAAGCAAAATGTGTTTCAGTTATTATTTTTGCAATAATCTCAGGAAAGGTTTTTTCACCTTCCCCAATAACGACAAAATTAGCGCCTTCATTAAGTAAATCCTCAGGTTTAGCGCTTGGATGAGGACCGCCAACAATTATTGATATTTGATCACTTTTGGGGAGTTGCTTCAGCTCTTGAATTACTTTGATAGTTTCATCTAATTGGAAAGTGTGTAATGATAATCCAACAACGAGTTTCTTATAACCCTCGATTGATAACAGCTTATTTACTTCAGAAAGAAAATTATCTGGAGAGGGAATGAAAACAGGTATGTTTGCTAGCTGTGGATGTATCTCGAGAGAACCGATTAATGCATGATAGGAATAGATATTTGCTCGAGAGTATCGAAAAACTATTCCAATATCCTTCTCTGAATAGGGAATTTTACAGGCAGATAGTTGAACAACCATTTTACATCATTGCTGGTGTGTTATCTATTTTTTCTTAATATTCTATTAGCGATATTAATAACCTTGTGTTAAAATAAATCGAGATATTGGAGAATTAATTTAGTCATCTATTTCTTGTCTAATTCATTGTATTCTGTAATTCGATTGAAGGAACGACTGAATACTGCAACTAGTGAAGTTGCTTCTTTTCCTGAAACAAAAGCTCGCCCAATAATGTTACGAAAACGTCTTACTAACAATCGTTTCTTAAAGTCTTTGAAATTTAAAACGGAAACATTTTTCTCAAACCAAAAAATCAATTTTTCTTTATGATCTTTCGTGGCTTTCCTATATTGGAATTTTTCTTGATTATCTTTGAGAGAGTTTAGTGAATACAAAATGATTGCTACTGCTTGTGAAAGATTTAAAGCTAAATAGTCTTCTGAGGTTGGTATATGAATTGTCATATCACAACAATTAATCTCTTCATTTGTTAAACCGCTATCTTCTCTACCAAACAAAATTGCGATATCATCTTTGAAAGATAATATATTCGCAAGTGAAGAGTCATCAGAACTCACAGCTATTCTTGCATTTGTTGACCCTTTATCTGACGTAATCCTTGCTGTAGTGCCAACAACATAGGACACGTTTGGTAAAAATTCCTCAAGTGAGTCATAAATCTCCATGCTTTCGATAACATCTTCGGCTTTCATTGCAAAACGAAAAACATCACCCTTTATTTCCGCTTGTGGGTTGATTAAAATTAAATCTTTGAATCCAAAATTTTTCATAACGCGGGCAATAGCACCTATATTACCTTCTACTTGAGGTTCAATTAGAACAATTTTTACAGTCATATTTACCACAGCAAAATATCTTTTCGACAAGTAATGTTGTTAAGAATAAAAAACCATTATTCTATTAAAAAAAGTAAGGGTGAATCCCACACAAAATGTGGGGTTCAGTTCTCAATCAGCTAATTTTTTCTCCGTCTCTTTCCTGTTCGAATATAACCTATTGTAAAAATAGCAGTTACAGATAAGAGTATGGATGCTATTAATGAGAAACCTAATCCTTTAGCTCTGAGAACAACAAGCTCAAAACTTCCTGCACCTTCCAACGCAAATACTTCAATTATAATCGTCATTGCTTCTGTACAATTGAAAAGTAATTGTAAACCGCTTCCAAAACCAGTAGGTGAAAGAGAATCTAATAGTTCCCAATCGAGTGTGTAAATTTTGATCATATAATTCGTTGTTGCAGAATTGTTGAGTATTATGTCGTAGATATCTTTCTTTAAATCAACAGTGTAATAATGATGGAGGTCTTGGATAAAATGCTCATCTTCTCCATACACAGATCCACCAGTAGTATTTTGACGACTTTTGACATCTAAAGTAGGAATAGCATAAGTGCTTATGTCAAAAGAATATTGTGAGTTTGGTGCAACACCTAAAACAATAATAGTATACCCTGAAGAAGAGAGAAAACTTCTACTGAGCTCTATAGAACCATCATCAGGATTAACCAATGAACTTCCACTGACAATCAAATAACCATCAGAAGTAGCAGTTGAGATATACACATCAACATCACCCGATTCAATAATACAACTCAATTCGTATACATCATCTTCTTGAATATTTATCAGATAAGTATCAATGTAGTTATCAGTAATAGTATTTTGTATCAGCGTTTCTAAAGAAATGAAATCAGGCAATTCGGGAGGAACGAGATTATAGGTATCATAACATAAACGAATGAATTCACCCCAATTATTGTCTTGTGGTAAGTCCATTCCTGTGAAATAGGATACACTATCAGCATAATAATACATAACATTCTCTGGCAATTGATAATCAGTTATCGGATAGAACAAAGACAATCCATGAGCACTGGATAAATAACTAGTATGTTGCCAGTTATAGAAAACAGCATCTTCAATAGCATCTATCAATGAAGAAGTAACAGAATTTAATTTTGTATTAATAAAGAGAGAATCGATATTTTTACACAAGTCAACAATATCAACAAAAGCTCCATCAGAAAATGCTCGAGAGGCACTCCTAGCAAGATAAAGTAGATATTTGTAATTATAATTCGACAATCCATAGGAGAGGTTTGTTGCCAGATCATCGAGATGAGTCATTATTGGATCAATTTTTGTAATATTAATTGCAGATAAGCAAGTTGCATCATCTGTGGAATATTGACTGCCATATTGGTCAACAATTGCTTTACAGAAATCTTCTGGGATCATATCCGGATCTGAAGTAATATCTGAAATCAAAGTTTCATAATCATAACCATCCCAGGGAATATTATCTTCAGAAGCAACTAAATAATCACATGAATTTCTTAGTTCATATGCTAACTCTAAAACATTCATAACACAGCAATCAAGAGAAACAATATCAATATATTCTGGGTATGTAGTTGTTGCTCCTTTTATTGCTAATTGAATATCATTTAGTGTAAGTGAATAACCGCCAGAAGTATCATCATAGCAAGCTCCATAAATGCCACCACCGTGATCCCAAAGATTTAAGCAATAGTGGTCTGCAGGAAAATTAACAAAACAATATTCAATGAAATTTTGAAGAGTAGTAGGATCATCCATAGCCACCTCACCCATGTTGACTAATTGTGATGAATCAATATCATTTGTTACATCAGCTTCTATATTGTATATTTTTGCTCCAGTCCAATCACCATTTGAAGTATCATAACCATCGATGCGATCAATCAAGACTATTACGTTAACATCATCAACTGACCCACCTCCGCGTTCCATCTCACCAATATCATCTATAGCGGCATCTTCGAGATTGTTATCTCCATCCAAATACGTCATAATAGTCCATTTCTTTCTCGTAGCTGTAGGAAGTATATCATTTGACTCTTGAAAATCATCAGTGAATAAATCATCTTCAATCGATTGAGAAAGATAAAGGCCAGTTGCTATTTCATCTGCTGAAATATTTGAATAAGAATTTGTACCGTGA
>DAOUWQ010000272.1 GCA_030667035.1 Candidatus Heimdallarchaeota archaeon
ACAATATTGACAAGTTGTGCATGGAACAAGAATATTCTTGCGATATATTTCCGCCAGCTCATTGATTATCGTGATATCTTCTTCGTTCAAAGAATTTATTCCTGATTTATCAGCACTTTGGCAATTTTCATCTACCATTCTTTGATCTCCCATACCACTAATTACAAGTGCAACTTCAGGTAAATTCCATAGAAATTGTAAAGCCCAATCTACCGGTGTTCGTTTATTCTTTGCTTTCTTCATAACTTCGATTGCTTCTTCAGGCGGGTTCGCTAATTGCCCCCCTTTCAACGGTTCCATTATAACGCAAGCAATGCCTTTTTCGTGAGCATATTTTAGACCATCTGTTGTTGCTTGGATGCCAGTATCCATGTAATTGTATTGTATAAGACACATATCCCAGTTGTAAAAATCAATTATTTCTCTGAAAACAGGTAATGTATCATGGAATGAAAATCCTATGTGTTTGATCAATCCATCTTCTTTTGCTTTTTCCATTTTCTCAATGAGATTTAGTGCTTTAATTTTCTTGAAATTATTACGATTAAGACCATGAAAAAGGTAAACATCAACGTAATCTGTTTGCAATCTATCTAATTGTTGTTTCAGTAGTTTATCAAAATCTTCCGGTTTTCTTACTAAAAACATCGGTAGTTTTGTTACGAGTTTTATTTTTTCTCGATAACCGTCTTTTAATGCTTCACCTAGAACTTTTTCACTTCCACCTAAATGATATGGCCAAGCAGTATCAATATAATTAATTCCTTGGTCAATCCCACTACGAATTATTTCAATAGCTTTCTTCTTTTTCACTCCACCAGCCATACCAAATATAGCTGGCAATCGCATTGCACCAAAACCTAGGGCAGAAACTTCCCAATCTAGAGAACCCATTTTTCTGTATTTCATTTTAATCAATCACTTAATCCTATTTTTGTACAAGATGAATTTCAATGTGTCCATTTAGAATTGAAAGAACACAATACACCATTGATTTATCATTGAAAAAACTTTTTGATAAATAAGCAAAGCTAAGGAATCTTAGTCCTTAATCCTTTATACTAAAAAAAAGAAAAAAATCAAACAAAGAATTCACTTCTTAAGTTTGATTGTGATTTTCTTACCATCTCTCGAATATTCTTGAGACATACCTAGGTAGTCTATTATTGGCTGGTTCATATCCATTATTTCATCTAAATCTTCTAGATCGATATCCCAACCCTTTAAAACTTCAGCGCTAGGCCAATCTTCTACTTCAACAACCGCTTCTTTTTCGTCGCCATCATATTTGAAATTATCAGCACCGTATGATGCCATATTCCAGGCAAAATACATTGCAATAGTTCTAGCAGGTGCGCCTTTAACGCCTTCCCATGTGGGAGCGGCTTTTTCACCTAAGAATTTTCCAAATTCCTTAATGGGAATGTTTTTTTCCTTGAGAAAAGCTATTGCTCCTAAATAGGCAGTCAAAGAATTATCTCTACTTCTTTTGTTAATACCTTCTTCCGAAAACATTTCTTCTTCAGACATAAATGTCCCTCCAAATATATATTCGTGTACTTTATTAAAAAAAATTCCCCTATGAGAAGTTACTTTGGTTAGAAATATCACGTTTAAACAAACTATTCAACTTTAATTAGATAAAATCGGGATAATTACAAATGTATTTAAAATAGGTCTGCCCTTATTTATTGAATGGGAGATTAGTTAAAGAACTAGAAAGGAGCTTTAACAATTTGCGAAAAAAGGGATTAGGTTTACTTGTAATTTATTTATTTTTACTAACTGTTATTGGAACCTGTTTTGTATCAGATGATATACCTAATGCAAAAGGTGTTGACCCATACTTCACATTGGTCTTTAAAACAAATGGTGGAGGAGTTAGACCAGATTATGGTAACTTCCTCAAACATCATCTAGCAAGAATCGGAATAAACGTAGATGTTATTGTACAGGATTGGCCAACTTTTGTTGGTGAATTGATCGCTTACCGTGATTTCGATATTTGTTATGCTTCTTTCGCTGGTAATGGTGCTGATCCAGACTTTACAGGTGTATACAACGAAAATGGTTCTCTCAATATATTTGGTTACCATACCAATATGGATTATGACGAAACCCTTGGTACTGGTGTAAATGAGTGGTATATGAAACAAGGCAACTTAATTACGCCTCCCAACAGTACTGAAAGAATTCAGCACTATTGGGACTGGGAACAATATTTGATGGATAAAATTTTACCATGTCAACCAACATTCGCTCCAAAAGTTTATACCGCAATCTGGTCCAACTTAGCCGGATACGATATTGAAGAAGGTGTAAAACAATCATGGGGTAAAATGGAATTCACCGGTATACATGATGGTCAAATAGACAATACAGAATTAGTTACAACTGACGCAGCCTGGTCAGATCTTAACCCATTGTTCCAAGATGATACTTCATCAAGTACAATCAGTACAGCAACAATGGACACTATAATTTACTACGATGATGATTTAAGCGTTCACCCACATTTAGCTGAAAGCTATACATTCATCAATGACACAACTATTGAAATCGTATGTCGTGACGGTATCAAATGGCAAGACGATCCAGATGGGTTATTCCTAGGAGAATACTTTGATGCTGAAGATGTTTATTTCACACTTTACTCTTGGGCAACACTCTCAAATAATGTAGCCAAATATTCTTGGATAAAGAAAATGGAAATCGTAGATGATATGACTCTCAGACTTTATATTGATGGTAAACCAGATACTCCAGAAAATGATCCTTTCACACCTGCTCTCTCTTACTTGGCAAAAGAAATTCTCCCAGAGCATTATTTGAACCAAACGCAATTAGCTGATGGAGTTACTCCAGATATATCTGCAGCTTCTTGGAATACCTTCGCAACCCACTGTTTTGGAACTGGTCTATTCGAACTTTGTGCTTTCACTGAAGGTATTGAAACACAATTAACTGTATTCGATGACTGCTGGTGGTTAGACGATAGTGTAGATAAAACCGATATCGATTTTGTAAACAGATTTGGTGACTTCACTGGTGGATTAGATACTTGGAGAATCAGAATTATTCCAGATCAACAAACCGCTTTATTAGAATTTGAAACCGGTAAAACCGATATCGAAGGAGTTACACAATTCCCAGAGAAACGTGAAGAAATGATTGCCAGTTCAGACTTTAATGTCCAAAATGACACACAATTCTACTTCGGTTTCTTCGGTTACAACATGCGCCCAGTAAGACCAGTTATCGGCAACGATGCTGACGCACCAGGCGATGCTTCAATAACTGTTGGTTTAGCAATCAGAAAAGCTATCTCTTACGCTCTAGATAGAGTTGAAATCAATAATGTTATTCACAGAGGTGAATACACAATCACAGATCACCCAATCTACTTAAAGATGGGAATTTGGTGTAATCCAAACATTATTCGATACAATCACTACCTCGATTTAGCTCGAGAATATATGAACATTGCAGGATATGAATATCCACAACATACTTATGGTTTTGACGATAGATTATATTTAATAGATTTTCTAATGGTTTTTGTAATATTCATATTGCCACTATTGATATTATCAACTATTATTTTTTTATTAGTCTACTTTTCATTTAGAGGATTAAATAGATCTGAAGAACCAACTAATTTTACAAAGAAACTCAAATTTAATTGCTATTATTGTAATAAATCCATTAAAAGAGATATTTCTATCTGCCCGAAATGTAACAAAACGATTCCACATTGTATTGTCTGTAGTTTACCAATCGCTCAAAAAAGTATCATAGGAAAATGTGTTCATTGTGAAAAAGTAGCTCATTTAGCACATCTACAAGAATGGATGAAAGTGAAAGGTTATTGTCCAAATTGTTCAATGAAACTTTCTGAAAGAGATATCAATATTGA
>DAOUWQ010000087.1 GCA_030667035.1 Candidatus Heimdallarchaeota archaeon
ATTGGCAGAGCAATTGTTAATTGGATAGAAGTTTTCTTCATCATACCTTCATTACTATCATATATTATGATTAGTAGCAGTAATAATAACCAAACATTGACTGATCGTCTTTTTAGTACAATTGTTGTGCAAATCGATCCAGAAGAGTACGAAGTGAAAAAGAAAGGAGAAGAAGAAAGCAATAATTGTAGTAATTGTGGAACGCCATTTAAGAAAGGGAAAAGTTTCTGCTCAAAATGTGGTTCTGAAGTAACTAGCAGTAAAAAAACAACTTCAAAGAAAGCAGCTCCAACCCAAGAAGGTGAAACAAATACCCCTGCTTTGATAAGTAAATTTGTTCTATTGGGTGGTTCAGTATTACCAATAATTACTTTCTTTCTAAGTGTAATATTCAGTGTATTAGTAACAGTAAGTTTCAGTATTAATGCCTGGGGCGGCTTTTGGCCTTTTAGTGGAGCCTTGTTTTGGCAAGCAACTAATGGTTTTAGAATAGTAAGCTATATTTGTTTCTTCTTAATGACAGGGGCAATAATTTTACTAGCCCTTCAATATACAGAAAAAGCAAGTACAAATTTGTTAGTTTCGAGTGGTTTATTTGGTGGATTTACCATTCTTTGGATCATATTTTATGAAGCTAATTGGAATTATGTACCTTTCTTGTTTCTTAATGGTAATCTAGTTAGTATTACTATTGGAGGTGTTATATTCTGGTTATTAGCTTTAACTACATTGATTCTATCTTTATCCTTCTTCAATAATTACATCAAAGAAGTAAATGAAAAACATGATCAAAACATACCGAGATTTATTGGTCAATTCGTTTTGATACCAATGATGGTTTTGAGATTAGTTGTCTTTATCATTGGTGTTGCTGCTACACCAGACCTTGCTTTTGGAGCAACAATATACTACCTTAACAAACTATTTGTTTGGGTTGCCTTGTTTACAATGATGGGAATATTCATTGGATTCATTTTCAGAGCGTTAAAATTTAATGCTAAACTAGTACCTGCTAAAAGTTAAAAAAAATCGAAAGAAGGTAATTCTTCTTTCCTTTTTCTATTTATAGCTTTGATAAACCATTTCTTTTGATGGGAATCAAAAATAAACGAGTAATATGATTAATAATAAACCAAAGTTATCAGTTTATTTTGAAGGTTCAATTAAAATTGAAGTTTACATAATCCTTAAGAATTCTGAAGTAAAAAGAAAGTTGTGATTTTTAATGAAAGCAATACTATGTGGAAAGATTATTCCAGTAACAAAGGACCCCATTGAAAATGGTCACATTCTTATTGATGATAAAGGGAAGATCAAAAAAGTTGGTAAAGGATTTGATGTTCCAAAAGAAGCAGAAATCATTGATGCTAAAGACTTAGTTGCATTTCCAGGTATTATCGACATACACTGTCATGCCTCTGTTTGGGAAGAAGAAATCGGTACGAACCTTCAAGATGGCAACGAAATGACCGACCCAATAACACCACAAATTAGAGTACTTGATGCAATCAACCCTATGGAAAAAGGTTTGCGCCGAGCAATTAGTGGTGGTATAACTTGTTTATGCATTTCTCCCGGTAGTGCTAATGTTGTTGGTGGTCAAATGACCACAATTAAAGCACATGGTAAAATTGTTGACGATATGGTCATACAAGAAACCGCAGGAATGAAATGTGCTTTTGGAGAAAATCCTAAGAGAGTTTATGGTAGTCGTAATGTTATGCCTCAAACTCGAATGGGAAACTTAGGTCTTTTTAGACAGCTTATGGTCGAAACCCAGAATTACATGAACAAATGGGATGACTATGCGAAAAAGCTAAAACAGTATAAAGAGGACCTGAAAGAATACAAAGCAAAAGAAGCCAAAAAAGAAAAAGATCTTAAGAAACCTCAAGAACCTACCAGACCAGATAAAAATATCAAATTTGAAGCAATGATTCCGGTTTTCAAGAAAGAGATTCCTTTGCGTGCTCATGCTCACCAAGCTAATGATATCATCTCTGCTGTTCGTTTAGCGAAAGAATTTGATGTTGATATCTGTATTGAACATTGTACCCACGGTCACCAAATAATTGACTTTCTGGTTGAAAACAAAGTGCCAGCAATTGTTGGTCCTACTTTTGGTTTTAGAACAAAAATCGAATTGAATGATATGAGTTGGAAGACCATAGGTGAATTGTATAAAGCAGGTGTTCTTGTTTCTCTTACTGCAGATCACCCAGTTGTTCCACTACAATTCCAAACGATCTATGCAGCTTTAGCTCATCGTGAAGGTTTACCACTGCAAGGTGCTTATGAAGTCATCACTATTAATGGTGCTAAAATCTTAGGTATTGATGATAGAGTCGGTTCCTTAGAAGAAGGCAAAGATGCTGATTTCTCACTCTTTACCGGCGAACCTTTAGATGTTCAATCTAAACCAGCTAAAGTATTCATTGATGGTGAATTAGTTTACGACATGAATGAAGAATATTTATTCTAAAAAAAATGATGTTAGCCACATTTTGTGGCTTATATTTTTTCTTTTTATTATGAGGTTACCAATTACCGCCTATGAATACTAGAAATAGTAGGCTAACAATTGACATTACTGTTACAACCACACCTTCAAGCAAATCAAATTTGTTATCATCCGCTATCATTGTTTGAAGAACCAATGACATAACAAAGATACCTCCTGTAACAAGAGTCACTTCCAATGTTATTGGTATACCAATGGCAAATAATCCACTTAGTAAAAATGGTACTCCGAAAAGAATGTAAAATGTTTGATTTATTGCTGATACTTGGTGTACTAAACCAACTTCTTGCAGTTCTTCATCTTTACTTAATAATCCTCTAAAAGTTACAACCAGTTCTGGAGAAGAAGATACAATTCCTACTACCACAGCGTAAACTAAAACTGGTACTTCATTAAAGATTAATTCAAATGTTTCCAAACCATGTTCGATTGATGCTGCTAGAATAAAACCACCAATGATGATTCCTCCTACTCCAAAAAGAAAGAGAACAATAATAATGGTCCACGGCCATCTTCTTAATGTATCAAATGCATGTTCTTCCCCTCTGTGGTTTCTATTTTTCTTCTTAGAAGAATCAGATTTTTCAGAAGATCCATCGGAAACACTTCCATTGCCATTTTCAAAATTTATTTCAATTAATCGTAATTGTTGGGGAGGAGTTTCAGAATCAACTACTACAACATCTTCTGGATCTGGAAAGAATTCAGATATCAATGTTTGTGGTGTAGATGTTTTTTTACCTAATCGTCTTATCAGTAAGAAAATAAAGAAGAAATAAACCAAGATAAGTGCTATTCCAATGATTATTTCAATTGGAGTTTGGTATGTTAATGATTCTGTAGCGGGATTTTGTGTGCTTTTAAATTCAAAATAAAATCCATAAATCATTACTACGAAAGAGAACACAACCATTCCTTGTATAAGGTTCGTTTCATAAAATGTTAGTTCTTTCGGTAAATCGAAAGGTTCCTTTCTTGATACATAAATCATTGATATACCAAGGAAGAAGATATTGATAATTACTGTTGTAAGAATAAGTACTATTGCAGTTGTCGCTAAATCTTCATTGTTATGTGTTTTTGAATTTACTAACAAGATAATAACAACAACAAGTTCTGCTAGTGCTGCTCCTACTGCTTGGATAATGCCTGCAATATATGGGTTCCAATTCATTTTATCTTGAATTCCTTTAACACCCATAATAATCAATTCTGCTGCACCAAAAACAATGAAAACACCTGCTGTAAAGCCAATGAACATATAGACTAGACCCCAAGTAACGGAGTGTTCTAGTGCATCTTTCATCACCGCACCTATTACATAGAATGCGATCATAAATACAACTCCCAATATTAGCGATATGATTGTAGATAAATGTAAATTGGAAAAGAGAGTACCAATTGCTTCTTCTGGTTCTACATCTTCCAAAATTTCCGGCGAATCATCTTCTTCAAAAATAGTTGTTGGCATATCCCAATCTTCGGGTTCCTGGTAGCCGTTTATCTCTTTTTCCTTCGTAGGCGGGGGTTCGCTGCCCTCGTCGTTCTCGTTCATCTGTTATTGATTACCTCTGTAGGGAACTACTATTAAGTAGTTCAAATCCGAGTATCTGATGTGAAAAAGGTAATGCTTGCTTTTAAATGATTTGTTTTCGCTTAATTTTTTATTATTTTGATACTAAACTACTCTGAAAAAACCAGTAAAAAAAGCAAAAATTGAGCCATTTATTTTAATAGCTCAAAATATTTGGAAAATTTCAAAATATATTTTATCCCACGAATCTTCAATTTACCTGTAATGATTGCTTTTACTGGGCTAATCTTACCTAAACCAAATCCCAAGAAAGTTGGTTTTGTAGTGATAATAGAACCATCACATTCTTTTTTCTGAACTTTAATTTTTGCTGGAGAATTTTCAATTTGAGTGAAGAATACTTTTCCCTCAGTAAAAGATACTTTCATTGCAAAAGGATCATCCTTTGCAACTAGCAGAAGAGAATAATTATCTTCTTTGAATTTGCTGGCAAATTCTTTCTTGAGATTAAGTGATTTTAACATCACGTAAATGATTGCTGCGAATCCATCGTATTGCCTCACATCTTCATAAATTGGAAGAACCATTTCCATTGATTTCTTAAATCGCTCAACAATTTCATCAATAATTTTTTCATCCATAGGAGTTGAGAGAATAAAAGCGGTAACACCTCGAGATACCGTATAAAGACCATTTATTACCAAAGCAATTTGCAAGTATTTACCCAGTTCTAAGTATGGTATTGTATCAAATGATAATTGCTTTGCATTTACAGGTGATTCTTCTGTCAAATGAACATAGACTAAGGATTGCATACACCCTACAGAGCATTTAACTCCTAATGAGTCCATAGCACTCTTTAATCCCTTTTGTAATCGTTTCCCTAATTGAGTTAATCTTTTTACTTCAGCTTCATCATATAACTCGAGAGCGATTTTACCTGCAACCATGGTCATTGCGTTTCCGCTGAATGTTCCAGAATGAGTAATGAAATTTTTGTTGATTGGATTAAACTGCTCTATTAATTCTCTTTTCCCACCAAAAGCTCCGATTGGAAATCCTCCACCAATAGTTTTACCCAAAGCAGTTAGGTCCGGAGTCACACCAACTAGTTTTTGCATTCCCCCAGTTGTTAAACGATAGGTAATTACTTCATCAAATATCAATAAAATATCATATTTAGTGGTTAGTTTTCGTAATCCTTTGAGATATTCAGTAGTAGCAACTATTCCACCTGCAGAACCCATTAAAGGTTCTAGAATCATTGCTGCAATATCCTTATGATGTTTTTTCATTATCCTTTCGGCAGCTTCCAAATCATTGTAAGGAACAACAAAAACATCTTTGAGCAGTGTTTCAGGGACACCCTTTTCAACTGTTGGTACAGGATTCCCTTCCGAAAATAGATCTGAATTAATGTTTACTTCTACATAATCATGTGAACCATGATATCCACCGTCAATTTTGATTATTTTATTCTTTTTCGTGTAATAACGTGCAGCTCGTATTGCAAACATAGTTGCTTCTGTTCCAGAATTGCAGAATCTCAATTCTTCTACAGATGGTGTTCTTTCGCAAATAATTTTTGCAAGTTCATATTGAACCTCCATCGGAGCTGCATGAGCGGTACCTTTTCTGAGTTGTTCTTCGATCTTCTCTATCATTTTTGGATGAGCATGTCCATGAATTAAAACAGTCATATTGTTTAAGATGTCTATATATCGATTACCATCTACATCTTCTAAATAGCAACCTTCGCCTTTTGTGATGTAGAAAGGATACGGATAAAAGTAAGCAATATTCCTCGTTCCTCCTCCGGGTAACCATTTTTGAGCTTTCTTGAAATGTTTTTTCGAAGAAGGTGTTTTTGCTTCATATTTAGCTGTTATTTCATTTTTTACTTGTTCTAAGTCCTTAGATGCCAATCTAAACTAACTCCTATAATTATCTATTAAATGGAATTCATAGAATAAAAGTATTAATGTCCAATTTACTAAAAAAAAGAGCATAGTTTGATTTAGATTTTCAAACTACTTTGTACATCTTCTTAGTTAAGCAGAGATCCCATAGTGCCCAATGCTATCAATCCTGCAACTGAAGTGATTAGTATTAGAGCTCCTTCTACTCGATCGAAATGGTTATCGTCAATAATTGTTAGATGTAGAGCCAATGAAAGTGCAAATATAACTGAAAATACTAGTGTCGTATCAAAAGCAACTGGAATTGCTACACCAATTATTGAAGCTAATAAAAATGGGAAACCAAAGAGTAAAAAGAATGTTTGATTAATAGAAGAAACTTGATGAACTAATCCTATTTGTGTATCTTCTTCCTCTGGATTGAATAATGCTCTCATAGTTATGGTCGTTTCAGGAGCAGATGAAACGAATCCCACTACGACACAATAAACCAGAATTGGAACATCATAAACTGCAATGCTTGTTTCAATTGAATTAGAAATGAGACTTCCACCGAGATATATTCCAGCTAAACCAATAACTAAGGCAATAATAATCAAATATAAGGGA
>DAOUWQ010000062.1 GCA_030667035.1 Candidatus Heimdallarchaeota archaeon
CCGCTGGCGAAGCTGCAATTGAATTTCCTGCTATGTAGGCCCATTCTAGTCCGCCTGTATGACTGATACAATAAACTCTATTTGATGTATCTGTTCCAAAGATAATCTCGAGTGTTCCGTCTGCATCTAAATCTGCAATTACTGGAGAACCTTGACTACCACCAGCTGCCGCAGTATACGACCATTCTATTCCTCCGGTATGGCTGATACAGTATAATTTACTATCATAGGCACTTACTAGAATCTCCATTGTTCCATCCCCATCCAAATCGGCTACTGCAGGTGCATTGTACAGCCATCCGCTTGTTCCTGTGTTACAAGACCATTCCAGATCACCCGTTTCATTTAGACAGTGTAATGTAGCATTTGAAGCACAAATTAGTACTTCTAGTGTTCCATCTGCATCTAAATCTACTACTTTAGGTGAACTTCTCATTATGCTAGCTCCCGTATCATATGACCAGTCAAGAGTCACACCCAATGCTAGAATCCCAAGGTTATCATCTGAATTATCAATTGTTGCATTTACTTCACTTTTTATAATAGAAGGTAAAAATAAAAGTACAATTAGCAATAAGAGTTTTTTATTATGTTTCAATTTTAATCCTCTCGTAATAATGTTATAACCTTTTAAAGACCATCAGCTAGTTAAAAGGATTGTTATTTTTTCAATTCCAAATATTTCTCATCTGACCTTTGCTTATACATTGTGGTTTTAGATTTAAATTCTACTCAGTTTATCAATTAATCCAGTTTTGATTGAAAACCGTTGATTTTTTCTTGTATCATTTCTAGACTTTTGTTCCAGAGTTGTTGTTGCAGTTCAACATTGTATGATTCTTTGCTTGATTCACTCATCGTGAATTTCTGAAAATACTTGCCAGAGATATTTGCTACTTCATCATCTATTGCTAGATAGACTAATGCTTTCGCTGCTTTTTCTGGTGAAATGTAATTCCGAATTAATTTAATGAAGATCTTTGGTATGCTATCTGTAGTCATCTTTGTTAAAATATGCCCTGGATGGAATGCATTTACTGTTACACCTGTTCCCTCTAATCGTTTATGTAGTTCATATGTGTGGAACACCATAGCTGCCTTAGCATTCCCGTAGGCTTTTTGTGATCGATATCTCTTCTCTTGCTGTAAATCATTTATTTTTAAACCAAAGAATAAATGGATGTTTGAAGATACATTGATTATTCTTGATGGTGCTCCTGCTTTTAGCTCTTCTATCAGTAATAGTACTAAGTAAAAATGAGCTAAATAATCCACCCCAAAGGTGCTTTCGTAACCATCTTCTGTTAAAACACGTTTGCTACTGAATAATCCTGCATTATTAATTAAAACGTCTATTTTTGGATATTTACTAACAATCTTCTCAGCAGCTTCTTTGACGCTCTTTAGAGACGCTAAATCACTTTGAATAAATTCAATTTTAGCATTGTCTGAATACTTGATTATTTCTTCTTTTACTTGACTTGCTAATTCCATATTTCGTGCTAGTATCACCAGAGTAGCATTCGTTTTAGCTAATTCTTTTGCTGCTTCCTTGCCTAGTCCTGAAGTTCCTCCGGTTATTACGATAACTTTTTCCTTCAAATTCTGTGTATTATTCATTATTTTTTTCCTCAAACTAAATTGCTCTAATTGACAAATTTCATTGTAGTATTAATTTCTGTTGATTGTGAAAGTAATAATTTGTGTTAGGTTTCTCGCTACAACCATATTTTGGTGAAAAATTTTTATATCTGTCCACTCTTTGTTTAATTTGGGTTGATATTATCGGGTAGGGTTGAGTGATGAGTCTCGATGAGAAGATTTCGCATATTTTGAAAATAAAGAATACAGATACGTGCACGGTTACACAAATTGAAGATGGTTGGGTTATTGATGCTCTTCCACTAAAGGATGATGAATTATCCATTCTATTCAACAAGCTTTTTCTTGAAACGCCATCTGAAAAGAAACGGACATCTCTCCTTACTATTATTCTCAAGATTGGTTCTGATTTTATTCCATCCTTACCTAGTTTAACTCACATTGTATCCACTACTTGGTTTTCTGAGTTGAAATTCATTCAGAGTTATTTGAAAACAATAGCGAAAATTTCTGGCGGGTTTCAAAGTTATATTGAAAATTTAACTGACTATCGCTACTTGGCTGATTTAGGTTTACTTTTTGAATATGTTAAACAATACGAGCTTGCCTTATCTTGTTGGAGTAAAGTTGTTCAGTTTAAAAACGACTTTTTCTTTGGTTGGCTCCATTTAAGTCGCATTCATTTTTCTACTGGTGATCTTAATCAATCGCTTCTCTCAGTTTGGAATGGGGTAGTAAATTATGGTTATGATATTCCTTCAGGCGTTCTTTCAGGGAAAATTGATACTAAATATCGTCTTGATTTTGAATCCCATATTGATGTTCTCCAGAAGAAGTTGAAAGAAAATTACATGCTCTCGTTTATCCGTGGTTTGATTTCTCATCATTTCTATAAAGATAATCGCACTGCCATTAATCATTTCATTAAATGTTTACGTCTTAATCCCAACGTAGTTGAAGCCCAATATTATTTAATCCGCTTATTTGGTTTAGTTGGCAACAGAAGATTACAAATAGATACTTGTAATAGAATTCTTTCGAATGATCCAACCCAAACAAAAGCCCTAGCTCAATTAGCGAAAATCCATGAAAGCGCTAAGGATTATTTTTTAGCTGTCAAACATTTTGAGCAATTACTTGAGCTCGAACCTGAAAATGAAGAATGGTTGATCAAGTTAGCATCTTTATTTAAAATATCGTCTCTGACTGTCGGGAGCACCTCTAAAAAATCCTGGAAGAGGGATTTAGCTGCTTCCTACTTGTACTATAAGAAGCTAATGAAATTTCATCCAACTAATTTCACTCAAACAAATGAATTTTATTCTTTGCTTCTGGAAATAAAGAATTACCCTGAAGCCAAGGAATTACTTCTCGATTATCTTGCTTCCGAAGGTTTTAACAAAGAATATATGAGAAAATTGGAATCTGTTTATCTCTGGATGAAGGAACCTTTTGATGCGCCGACCGTTCTCAAGGAAATCAATTATCGTCGTGAGAAAGATTCTGCTTACCCTCGAATACTCGAGTTTCTATCTAAAGTTCGTTCAAACATCCCTGTTACCCTTCCTCGAATAGCTAAATTTGTTAATTTTCCGGAAGAACGTATGGAGTCTCTCTTAAAGAAGTTAGTAGAGGACAATCCTGATTTGGGCGAATATTTAACTTTGGAACAAGTTTTCATTCGCAAGGAAAACACCGAAGTTCTCCTTCACAATCTCACGGAAAGGTATTCTACCTGCTATTATTGTGGCAATCCATTTGAATCCATAGAATAGACTCATTGTTCTTCTTGTGAAAAAGAGATTCAAAAATGCATTGTTTGTAAACTGCCCATTTCTTTTGGAGAAGACGCAGGGAAATGTAGCTTGTGTGAAGCTATTGCTCATCTCAATCATTTTGAGGAGTGGCTTAAAACTCAAGGAAAATGTCCCCAATGCTTGCAAAAACTACCTGTAGAAGGCATTGTTCCTTTGGTGGTTGAAATCAAAAAATAGTTTTTTATCTTTCTCCACTCAAAAATTCCTGCTCTCTCAAGTTGGCATTAAGTCCATATTTAATAGCAGATTTTGTTCTATTGGTTATTATTTACTCCGGATTCATTCTCGGTTCCTACTTGAGCTTGAATCCATTTGTTCCTTACTCTCGTTCTAAACCCTTCAGGCAAAATCCACCCTATATAGCTTAAAATCATGCTAATTGTAAATGCAGCTGATTTTAGTATGTAAACTATGATAACTAAAACAGGTCCTATTCCTTCTATTGTGAATACGACTGTCAAGAATACGGTGATAAAGAAAAAAATAACTGCTATGAGAATATATTGTAAACCCTTTCTCCTTATGGGGTCTTTTGTCTGGTGTTTGACCAAATTTACTGTCAGGCCAATAATAATTCTCGTTTGAACCAATATAAGCATGATTGCATACAATATCAATGAAATTAATAATGTTGGTTGAAATTGAAGTAGATCCGTTCCTGATTCAGTAGAAATCTGGATAAAGATAAGATCTGGTTCTAAGACACCAGTTAGCATCTCATATCCTAAAACTCCTATAATTATTCCTGGTACTCCCAATATTATGATGCTGTAAATTGAGCGCATAACATCAGTATCATTTAATACATGTCTGCTTGCAAAGACATACAAGAAATAGAAAATTAGTACTAAGCTGCTAATGTAAATTAGAAGTGATATTGCATGTCCAGTAGATAGTGGATCTACTTTTCCGTAGATATTATACACAATAGAATTGATTTGGAACACTGCGACACAGCCATAAACCCACCCCAGAAGAGCTGTTCCTCCTGTTCTCCTCTTAACGAAATTTACGATCATTATAATACAGAAAACGGTAGCTATAATTGCTGTGAGACCATAAAGAATCACTACAAACCAAACAACTGCACCAAGAGGTTCCATTTAATCATTCAACCATAGTTAATATTACCAAATTAGCTAGTGTTAATATTAAGATTTTTGAAATAAACAGAACCTAATCATTTTTTTTACGAAATAATTAGTTATTTTAATTCCAAACGTCATCTCCAAAAGAATCAAAAGAGTCTTTCTCCTCGTTTTTCTGATCCTCATGGAATTCCAAAGTAACTTCATCATTGACTTTAATTTTATATTTTTTATCAACTATTCCATTGTATATATTAGGTAGAATTTTTGTTAATTTATCAATGGTAAGTAAATTTTTGTTCTGCAATTCAGTTATTGTATATGAAAAGAGTCTCTTAAGAAATTGTGGTTGGTAATCTTCTGAAACAAAAACCGCTGTTAACGCTGCAATATTATTTCGAGGTTTTCTTGATATAGTAAAAATAAAAGTAGAAATGATTCTTTTTTCTACTGTAAGTGTTATGAAATCTTTATCTTCCGCGCCAAGAGGCATGCACTTGAAAACTATTTTATTGAGCTCTTTTTCTGGAAGGCTCTCTGGATACGCTTTAACTAATTCCAATCCGCTTTTTCCCATTTGAATTAGAATTAAGCTTAATGGTATCATTGTTCATCCATCCAGAATCAAACATGTTATAAAAGACATGTTTTTTTCTCTATTTCTTTTTTGTTTTCTTTATTGATAGGTTTCAACAAAAAGCACTCGTGCTTCTTATTCTTTATCAATTTATGATGATAATCTTACTTTCTATTACTATATTAATAATTTTCACCTATTTTAAATCTTTGAGTGGAGGTATTTTCATCTATTTAAACCATTTTTAGCTAAAATTATTGGCCCATTGTATCATTCTATCCAATGTACTTTTAATTTTCTTCTTGGTGGAGCCCTTCGATATTCCATTGCAGGTTGTCCAACAGTAATTACACCTAAAACATCGAATCCCTTCGGGATATTGTAGTGTTTTTTCAATTTACGGCTACCATTCAATTTTCTTTGAGCAAAACCTATCCAGCATGTTCCCAAACCTAATGCTTGAGCTGCAAGCATACCATGCGTTAATGCTACACCTGCATCATTTGCAGCGAGGTTTTTAGTATATTTTCGAGCATAAAGGATGATAACACAAGGGGCATCGAAGAAAATGATATCTTCTCCCTCATTCATACTTTCCAAGCTGCTGTCCAATTGAATTTTCGTGCTTGGATCTAAAACCCTCCTTCTTTCACTTGCGCCGAGGAAAGGCACAACTAAGAATCTGAGTGGCAATAATTTTCTTGCTACTCGGAAAAAATTCGAGGTTTCTTTTGATAATTTATTAATTTCTTTTTTATCTGTTATTACTGTATATCGCCAATTTTGTCTATTACTTGCTGAGGGCGCATATCTCATTGCTTCTAATATTGCTTCTATTTTTTCTCTTGGAATAGTTTATTTTTTGTATACTCTTATTGAGCGTCTCATACGTACAATTTTCAGTAAATCCTCATAGGAGACAATATTATCCAGTTTCTTTTCCTTACCAATATCAAAAGGTTGATCCGCATCACTGTATTTTATCGCCTCAGTAGGACAAATTGCAATACAGTGTCCACAGAGTATACAAAGCTCGTATGGATTAGCAAACTTAGCTGTAATCTTGTCGTTATCCCTTTTAGTTTCAATATATAGTTTGCTTGGGCAGACTTTGATACATTTTAGACAATCGATACACTTTCCATAATCAATAGCAACAATTTTCAAAGCAATCTAGTTATTGATGTACCATCTCTTAAAAAATTCTTCTCTTCTTAATAGTAGATAATTAAGAATAAATGTTTTTAGAAGTGAGAAAATTAATTGGTGCACCGACCGGGATTTGAACCCGGGTACCCAGCTTGGAAGGCTGGAGTCCTAGACCAGTCTAGACCATCGGTGCAAATTATTTATTACCGTTAATTGATTTTTAGCTTTTATTTTAAAATCCTTTCGGTTATTCGGAGTAGTTCTTTTTTAATGTTAAATTGTTCTGTTTTCTCCATTTTAGACTTAATGTCTAATTTGTACTATTTTTCTAACAAGAAATCTGTTTTTCTAACCTTATCTTTTTCTTTTTTGACAAACTGTCCATTTCCGACAAAAACATGCTGATAGTTTTACTAGACCTCCCGACTATTTTTCTCACATTCTACTTAAATGAAAATGACGTATATTTACTTGCTTATAATCATCGAGTTATTAATTTATATTGGAGTATTAAAAATGACAGTTGCCGAGCTATTACGGGAAGGAAAAGTTTCCCGCTTAATGAAAATAACCGTTCTTGGAACATCAGGATCAGGAAAGACATCGTTCTTACGATCACTTTTTGGTGATGACTTTGTTGTTTCAGATGTAAAAAGACAAGATTACCTCGAAGTCAAAGCTAACCAAACCTACACTCCAATAGATGTTGAAGAATCAACAACAACTGTCAGTATGAACCAATTAGGTGCAATGGTTATCTTTACTAAAAGCAATCAATTCGAAATAATGGATATTAATGATGGCGTTGATAATCTTCTCTCTCGAGCAGAAGATATCGATAGTTTCATGACTTTTTCAATATTTGATACTGCAGGGCAAGAACGCTTTGATTTTATGGCTGATATTTGTCTCAAAGGTTCTGATGCTGTTATTCTGCTTGCAGATGGTTCCAATGTATCTTCCATTGAATATCTAAATTATTATATTGAAAAAATCAAACATGAAGAACTTCGTTCTGGCAATCAAATTCCTGTTATTATTTTTATGAATAAGGAAGATCTTTCAGAAAAAGGACTTTATCTTGGTGCTGATTTTGCTCGTATAGCAACAAGCAATGAGTATGAAGTTTTTGAAACCTCAA
>DAOUWQ010000079.1 GCA_030667035.1 Candidatus Heimdallarchaeota archaeon
AATGTCTGAGTTTGCACCTCCACCCCCTCCTCCTTCAGAAAAAATTGTTTCTGGTCCCGCAGGAGGGCTGGTGGATATTTCCGACGTAGAAAGAATAGCTAAAAGTATTCAAGACGAACTTTCGAAACACATTATTGGTATGAAAAATGTTGTTCAAAACTTAATGATTAGTCTATTATGTGATGGACACATTTTACTTGAAGGAGTACCAGGAATTGCTAAAACAACTCTAGCAAAACTATTTGCAAAAACGTTAGGATGTAAGTACAAGAGAGTACAATTTACACCTGATTTACTTCCTTCAGATGTTTTAGGAACAAATGTCTTTGACCAAAGGTCTGGTACTTTTAAACTAAGAAGAGGACCAATTTTCACAAATATCCTCTTAGCAGATGAAATAAACAGAGCTCCGCCAAAAACGCAGAGTGCTCTTCTTGAAGCAATGGCAGAAAGACAAGTATCGATAGAAGGAAACACATATGCTCTTTCCTCACCTTTCATTGTAATTGCAACACAGAATCCAATTGAACAAGAAGGAACATATCCGCTACCGGAAGCTCAACTTGATAGATTTTTGATGAAATCAGTAGTTGGATTACCAAATGCTGCTGAAGAAGAACAAATCATTCAATTAAAGCATCGACCTGTTGATAGTACCATACAAGAGATAACTACTGCGGAAACAATAGTTAGACTACAGAAAACAGTCAGAGATGGTGTTTTTGTAGATCAAGGAATCATTGAATTTATTCGGGACGTTACTATGAGAACACGAACCGATCCGCGTTTGATTCTCGGAGGAAGTCCACGTGCAAGCATCGCGATGTTAAGCGCATCGAAGGCATATGCTGCAATGTGTGGTCGAGATTTCGTTGTACCAGATGATATCAAAAGAATCGTTGTAGAATCTGTTTACCATAGACTAATCTTAAAACCTGAAGCAGATCTTGAAGGTATAACCTCCCAAACGATTGTGAAAGATATTATCAGAGATATTCCAATACGAGAAACAAGATAATTCCATCGATGAAAAACAAAAAATCGATTCAAGAATAGACACTTAGGACTGTTGAAAAATGATTTCCAAACGAGGATCGTTCATCCTTTTCGGAGGTATGTTTATGATATCAATAGGGCTAGCCTTTGAGGGTGTAAGTCCTATATTTGACATCATAGCATTTTTCACTTTACAACAAGTAATTTATCCTATTCCTGATGTTATTATCACTTATTTTCTATTAATTGGAATTCTAATGGTTATAGGTACAACATTTGGATATCCAATTTTCAGAATCCAAGCGAATACAGAAGGAATAAAAGTACATCGCGTCCTCGAAAAAAGGAAGTGTTTTGCAGGCGATTACATCCATGTTAAAATAACGGTAAAAAACAGCGGACCAAATGCTATTGATCATTTAGAAATTTATGATGCATACCCCGAAACACTGGATTTGGTTCTTGGTGAAAATTACCTATACACAAGATTGAATGCCGGAGCAAAAGTAGACTTCTCCTATATAGTGAGAACCCCTGTGCGTGGATTATACAAAATAGGACCAACAAAAGTAATAATTCATGACCGTCTTGGTTTTTATGAAGAAGCAGTTATCAAACAGGACTACGACGAAGTCTTAGTTTATCCTTCATATGAAGATATTGCTAAATTGAAAACGTTAGGTGCAAAGAGGCAATTAGGAAAAATCTTTGGTATCCACAAAACAAAATTAAAAGGAACAGGTATGGATTTTTGGGGTATTCGAGATTATTATCCGGAAGATGCTTTCAGACACATTGATTGGAAGGCTTTCAGCCGAACAAATAAATTACAAATAAGAGAATTTGAAACCGAAAAAAATGTTCGAGTAATGGTTATGCTTGATACTTCACAAAGCATGGAACAAGGTTTAATTCGAAACACGAAACTCGAGTTTAGCATTCGAGCAGTGGTATTATTAACACATATGGCTAATGACAGAAAAGATTTGGTAGGCGTTGCCACCTATGATAGTAAAGTCAATACGTTTATTCCTCCCGGGCAAGGGTCATCACATTTAAATAGAATTTTAGAAAATCTTGCCTATGTCATGCCAAGAGGTCCTGCAAATCTCACAAATGCAATACAAAATTTGATTATGAGAACCAGAAGTAGAGGACTATTACTTATTATTTCTGACCTCGAAGGTAGCGTAAAAGATATTCTTGGTGGAATTCGAAAAGCTTCTGCAGCAGGTTTCGATGTAATAATTGTTTCACCATTTGGTCCATTCTTCGAAATACAAAATACTCGACTTGGACCTATTGAAAGAGCATTAGGAGAAGCTATCGCAGAAGAGTATTATGAAATACGCAGAAAACTTGGAAAGGATATACAAAGGTATCGTGCTGGTGTGGTTTCTGTTGGACCAGATGATTTCTTAGTTACAATAATTAACGAATATATAGAAGCAAAAAGGAGGGGCATTGGACTTGTCTGAACAAATTAGTAGTACACGAGTAGAAAAAGAACGTGTACGAAAAATGAAAACATTATTAGGTTCTGCACGAATATTTGCTGGTCTAGTGTCATTGGCTGCTTTTATTTTAGTAATGACATCAGTTGATCCAACCATTTGGCGATTCCAATCGTTTTGGTATGGACTGAAGATGTTTATCTTTTTCTTCGAACTATTATTCTTGCTCGTTGGATATGGAATTGCATTCATACTTGGGTATGGTGATGCTGGTGCAGTAGCAATTATGAGTGCAATACATGTAGCTATTTTTGGTGGAAGTGAAACTGTATTAGGCATTCCAATAGAATCGTTGATTACTAATCCATTACAATTACCACAACAACAAAGTCTCATAGATGCAGCATTCGCATTCTTAATTATGATAGCGATTATCGTTGCATTGGTATCTGGAGTGGGATTTTTGAAGGAATGTAATCCCGCGCTATCGGCGATATCATTTTTCTCAATGAATATTGTATTAGGCATTGCCGCTATGAATGGAAAACTATTACTAAATCTTGACTTTTCAAGTGGAAACTTCTTCCAAATGATCTTCTCAAAACTGGTTATTACAGCATTTCTTATTTACTTCTCGCTTGAGCTTAGCTTCCAAGCAAGTTATATCTATAATGTCATTGGACCCAATGTTCAAAGAAATCGTAGAATAACAAGTAATATTAAACGGCTTAAGAATTTTAAAATGCCCATAGGAGAGAAAAAGCAGTTAGAAGAAGATGAAACAATAACAATTAAAGGTAAGAAAACATCAACATCACAGTTGAAAGTAACCACTGCATTCTCGCAAATAAGAGCTCTAGTTGGTCAGAAACTTTTTAGAATTTCTCCAGTAGAAGATTGGGATAAAATGAACAATCGATTAAAGAATTATTATTTGAGGTTAGAGGAAAATGATCCATTTATTTCTCTCTCTCTTTCAGCATCTGCTTATACACCATCATTGATGAGATTATTCTTGATAGTACTATCGGGAACACTGTTCAGAATGGTAACCTTGCTTTTGTTGTCTTGGTTAGCATTAAATCCTGTGCCGGTGTTAAGGTTCCTTAATCTACCTGATTCAGTAATAACTAGCGTTGAAAGCGGACAACCGGAAATGATAATGCTAGTGTTAATACCATTAGCAATTTTCTTTATGGTTATGGGATTAATTGTTCAAGCAATACAAAGAAGAGTAGCTAAAAAAATGACCGAAAGAGCTAATGCTGGGATAGTTATTCATACAATCAAGGAAAAACCACAAGAAGAAAGTCAAACGGATTCAGATATTCCTGCAGGCGCAAGCCCACAACCAGAATAATCACCTTCATGTCCCAACTATAAAGTATTTAAAATACTTTTTTTATAATTATATAAGGAAATAATTCCTTCTAAAAAGTAGGGTGAAAATTTTGTCCAAAAAATCTAAAGCTAAATCGAAATCTAAAGATAAAGATGACACAATGGCAATAGGTATTGACCTTGGAACTAGTTTAACAAAACTGGTAGGACCAGATGGTAAAAAGGTAGTAAAAATTCCCAGTCTTGTAGGTGATCCAAATCCAGGATGGAAAGGATTAGGAACTGACAAATCGTGGATAAATAATCTTGTTTTAACAACAGATGCTGGAAAGAAATACTTTGTCGGTGAATTAGCTAGACTTCAGAGTGAAATCAAGCGTCCACTAGCAGCAGATGGAAAAATGAAAAGTTTGAAGGACGCAATAATTGCAATTCAAGCTGCTTTATCGAATTTTGTGGAAAAAGATTACGCTAATTTTGTGATTGCTACTGGAGTGCCAGTCGCTAGCCCTCAAGAAGAGATGACCACACTTAGCTCTGGCTTGAAAGGAGTCATGACAATTAATGTGGCTAATGATGCTTCTGGTGAAGAAAAACAAATCAATCTAAAGATTGACCAATGTTTAGTTATGCCTGTCTGTTATGGGTCTTATTATGAAATCTTGAAAGCTTCAGGAGAAGATAGAGCTGTAGATTCAATAGTTATTGATATTGGTGCCGGAGCAACAAATATTCTAACAGTATACGAAGGACGATTGATGAGAACAGCTAGCGGGAGTGTCCATGAATCGATAACAACTCTTGCAGGAAGAATAGCTGATAACCTTAACCAACAAACAGGAAAAATACTACGACCATTTGAATTAATAAAAGCAATAGAAGTTGGCCGAAAAAGTGTAATGATCGCAGGAGAACAATACGATATTTCCGAAACAACTGATTATTATGTAAATACAATCGCGGATATCATTGTAGATGAGGTATCAACATTACTGGGAACATTACCACCCGACGCATGGATCGAAAATGTTATTTTAACCGGTGGTGGTGCTGAAGTTTTTGGTAAAAATATGAAAACCATTCTTACGGAGCATAATATCGTACATACTCCAGATGAGGTCGTAGTTCCAGAAGATCCTGTTATGGCTAATGCGATGGGTTTCCAGAAAATCGCCCAAGCTTCAATAAAAAAGAAATAATCGATTAGAAAAAGAATTTCGCTTTTTTTTTGAGCGAAATCTTAATTTCTTATTTTTTTACTTATGTTTAATGAACGTCCCTTTTTGGTATTCTTCGAAAGCAATTTTTAGTTCTAAATTAGTGTTCATAACAATTGGTCCACGCCACGCAACAGGTTCACCAATTGGTTTACCAGAAACGAGTATAAATCGAGCACTGGTATCTGTAGTTTGAATCTTTACACTTTCACCATCACCAAAAATAACAAGGTGTTCGGAATCTACTAATTGTTCTTTATCGGCATCAAAATATGCAGAACCTTGCATAGTAAAAGCAAAAACTGTATGTCCTTTCTTTACTGGATGAGAAAATTCAGTATTAGTTTCCATAGTAACATCAAGGTATTCGGGATCAATAACAATATCTTGAACAGGACCTTTTGTACTATTAACTTCTCCTGCAATTATCCGTACTTTCGTTTTATTTTCTATCACTACTTCAGGTATCTCTTGAGAGAGAACTTCTCTATATCTTGGATGCATCATTTTATGTGATTTCGGTAGATTTGCCCAGAGTTGTAATCCTGCTAATAGGCCATCTTGTCTTATAGGCATTTCTTGATGAATAATGCCACTACCTGCGGTCATCCATTGAACATCACCAGCTTTTATTGTGCCTTTATTCCCTAAACTATCTTCATGCTTAACTTCTCCATGAATCATATAGGTAATAGTTTCAATACCTCGATGTGGGTGCCAAGGAAAACCTGCAAGATAATCTTGAGGATTTTCAGAATGGAAATCATCCAAAAGAAGGAAAGGATCTAATTGAGGCACATCGTGAAAACCAAAAACACGTTTCAGACGAACTCCTGCCCCTTCCATAGTTGGTACACTTTGGGAAATTTTTTTTATTTTTCTTATATTTGACAATGATATCACATTAATGTTTTTTGAGTATGTATCTATTGTGCCAATCTTAAGTAATAATTCTGATTCTACAGAAAGTAATAGTAGGCAACAAATTTTACTATTAAACTAAGAGAAAACTGTATGGTATCACTCAAATGCTAATACATGCCAAATTAAATTTTCGCTCTAACAAGTTTATCAGCAAGCGCGAGAGGTAATGGTAGTTTAGAAGAGAATTTTTGCTGTAAGTTAAAATCTCGAAGAATGTTAATCATCGTTCTCATATCAATTAAATGACCTGGTGAAACAAAAATGGGTTTTGCTGGTGGAGCAAGACTTTGAAAGGCAATACCAAGAGTTTTTTCATTGGATATAATATCTGAGAAACCACCGCGGTTTAAACGATTATCGTACTGACCAAGAAGTAACTTTTTGGTAATACCAAAACTAGGAGTATCGAACTCTATTCCCATCTGACTAGCAATACCAATCCCAAAAGGATGAATAATACCATTGCCATCAAAGATCAACACATCAGGTTTTTCACTTATTTGTGTCATAAGCTTTTGATATCCAGGGGATTCCCTATAATGGAGAAATGTAGGAATATAAGGAATACGAGGGTCAAAGAACGCTATTTGCTCATCCAACACTTCAAAAGAACGAGAATCGATAATAACAATACCTGCACAAGCTAAATCATCTTTCTTAGAGAAGGCAACATCTAAACCAGCAATCACACTAATATCACCGAAACTGATTCTATTCTCAAAGGAAATACTAGATGCAAGCTCGATTTGTTTCTCCCTAATTGGATTTAGAAGATCCTTATAATCTTCAGGAATTGAAAAATCGTCAGATTCGTTCATATA
>DAOUWQ010000167.1 GCA_030667035.1 Candidatus Heimdallarchaeota archaeon
AAACTGATGTTTGGTCTGTTCATGAATTACAAAGAAATCTCGAAGATGATAATATATACATACTTGATGTTAGAACAGGTCGTAGTGTTGCAGATAGTGGTAAAATAAAAGGGTCTCACCACTTATTTCTCGGAGAATTGTCTCAGAGACTAGCTGAAATTCCAAAGGATAAAAAAATATGTGTTTATTGCGACTCTGGTTTTAAAGCAAAAGCCGGTGCAAGTTTGCTTATAAAAAACGGCTACAAAAATGTTGCAAGTGTTTTTGGTAGTATGACTGCATGGAAAAATGCTGGCTATCCAATTGAATAGATTCTTCAATTGGAAATTTTTTTCTTGTAGAATATCATTTAACCAGACTATTATTTATAATCAGAAATTCTTTTTAGTTAATAAAAAGATTGTATAATATATAACATATGAAAAAAATTCAATATAAAATGGAGGGATTGCCAAAAATGGATAATTTTAAAGCAGAAATAGCCAAAAAATGTACAGAAGAAGATTTTCCCTGTGCACTTACTTTTAAAATCCAAGAGAAACTTCAGACCTTCACTGATGTTATAGGTATTTTTTCTTCAAGAGGATTTACCGTTAAGGAATTCGTTGATGACCATATGTGCATTATGTCTCGAGATAATGAAGGGTTCAATGAAGCAATTAAAATCAAAGATTATAAAATTCAGATTCAAGCAATGAAAGAAACAATAGTGGATCTTTGTAATGACCTTTCTCAGTATTGTACTGATATTGTGGAATAACTCAAAGGAAATATCTGAGATAAATGTCCACTAACTTTTTTTTATTTTTTTCCATTAAGAACTATGTTCTCACAAATCAAATGATTTAATAATAAGGATAATCAAGCGTAAAGAAATAGTTTGTGAGAGAAAATGACTTTAAATCCAGAACAAATTGCAAACGAGATAAATGACACAGAAAATAAGGTAATTTTTCTTGCAGGAAGTTTTGAAGAATTCTTTGCCTTTAATATCGCAAATGATTTCAATTACTCTTATTTGGATTTTGATTCTTTTCTGAAAGATAACAAGATTGATTCTCGATTATTCACAGGACCCGAAAAAGAAACCAACATTCGAATTAGTATAGATAAATGGACTCAAAAAATAGCTTACACAGAACAAAAGGGAACTATAATTGTAGATGATTTTAATCTGAATAATATTGATACTCTCTTAACTAAAAGCCTCTTAAATCAAGAAATGCTTTATCTTTCAAAAAATAATGATCGTCTGAAAACAAAATTGGTTTTTGTAGTAGATACAACAGTGAGCACTTTAGAAGATCAAGTGCTAGCCAAAATTTTAACAAATTGTTTGATAATCTATTGTTAGAATGTTTAACTTTTAGTAGAAGCATAGAAGAGGTTGATGCACTCTTTTAGCGCAGAAAATTATCCAATGATGCAAAATGAACGCTGTCAAACGAAACAAAGTAAAGGCATTTCAAAAGAAAGTTTTCAATTGGTGGAAGAAAAATAAACGAGACCTTCCATGGAGAAAAACAATAGATCCATATTATATTATGGTCTCAGAAATAATGTTGCAACAAACACAAGTTAATCGGACGATTGAAAAGTATAATGAATTTATAGATAGATTTCCGACAATTGAGAATTTGGTTGAAGCTGAAACATCAGAAGTATTGCGTTATTGGTCAGGTTTAGGGTATAACAGAAGAGCACTCTGGTTGCATGAAGCAGCAAAACAAATAGTAGAAAAAGGATATTTCCCAAAGACACCAGAAGAATTAGTGAAACTAAAGGGGATTGGGACATATACATCAAGATCAATACCAATCTTTGCTTTTAATGAAGATTTAGCAGCAATAGATACAAATATTCGAAGAGTATTAGTGGCAGAAAATTTTGCTGAAGAACAAACATCAGAAAAGGAATTATTAGAAGTTGCAAGCAAACTTGTGCCAAGAGGAAGGTCTAGAGACTGGCACAATGCACTAATGGACTATGGATCAATAGAATTGACTGTAGCAAAAACAGGGATAACACCAATTGGAAAACAACCAAAGTATAAATCATCAACAAGGTTTTACCGGGGAGCAATAGTGAAATATTTTACTAAAAAAGAAAAAGCAAGTGCACTAGAAATAGCCAAAAATTGTGAAATACCTGTTGAACAATTAGATGTGATATTACTTTCATTACAAAAAGATGGACTAATAAAAAAAGACGAAAATAATTATTCTCTACCATAAAAAAACGTAGAAGATAGATGAAAAATCATCTATCAGTTTTGTGGAAATCTATTCATCAGATTGATCCGGATCAACAGCTTCCTCTAAGCTTTCATCAGAAGATGATGAACTAATATCTGGCATTGAGAAAGTTTCTGTAGAACTCTCTTCAACAATTTCAGGTTCGGGAGGAAGAGATACTGGAGATTTTTTTACACTGGAAATTTCTTCTAATTCAGCGAGAATAGTGCTATATTCCTCGTCAAGTTTAGTTAATTTCAGTTTTACAGCTGCTTTGCGATCAGTAATAATGTCCTTCTTAATTGTCTTAAGTACGGAAGCTTTTACTGCAGAAGATCCTTCAGATTTGAAGGAGGAAATTTCCTTTTTGTAAGTTTGAATATTCTCTACAAGATTTTCCTCTGAAGATAACCAAATAGTATTACCAGCAAGAGTAATCTTGAGGCTTTTAGAATGTTCAACAACAAGTTGCTTAATTTCTCCTTTGTTGAGCTTCTTGTCAAGATGCATTGTGATTTCTTTAGTAGAAAGGCTAACCTTTCCTTTCTCTCTCTGAGAATCAATGTAGCGGAACATACGCTGCTCAGGACGAGTAAAACGATATGCTAACAAGAAAACAACTAAAATAGCAATTAACAAAATTGCACTACTAAGACCAATTGATAAAGCAAGAAGATTTCTGCGAGTAACAGGAGTACTATCTGCGTTAAGAGGATCCGAACCAGCATTAATTTCTTCAGCATCGCTAAAGGAATCATTGTCGGAGTCATATTTGTTGGGATTTGTACCATAAATCTTGACTTCATCTCCATCTGATAAATTGTCGTTGTCGCTGTCGTCATCGAAAGGATCAGTATCTGCTGCATATTCTTCAATATTAGATAGTCCGTCTAGATCAGGATCTTCTGAGGCATCATCAACGAATGGGTCTGTTTCTGAATCAACTTCCCATTGGTCATCCATACCATCTGAATCCGTATCTGCAAGATGAGGATCAGTGCCAATCTCATATTCTTCAAAATTAGAAAGACCGTCTGAATCATCATCGAGATTTCCATCTCTAACAAGAGGATTGAATCCTTGATCAACTTCGTAACCATCTGGCATACCATCTCCGTCGGAATCGGCAACCATTGGATTAGTACCAAGATTATATTCCTCTAAATGAGTAAGACCATCTGTATCATTGTCATCACTAGTATCGTCTCTAAGAGGATTAGTGCCCCAGGTAACTTCCCAAAAATCGCCTAAAGTATCATCGTCTGTATCAGTCGAATTTGCGGATGTAAAATAGGTAATAATTTCTTCAAAATCATCTAGACCATCGTCATCGGAATCTAAATCAAGAGGATTACTAAAATACAATTTAACTTCGAAACCATCTTTCAAGCCATCTCCGTCGGCATCGCTGTTAAGTGGTTTGTTTGTTAAAATGTATCCAGTAGTATTTGCATAGGGATTATCTGGCCAATAGATACCATAAAGTTCTTCCCCGTCTGTTAAACTGTCAGCGTCTGTGTCTGGATTACTAGGATTCAGACTGAGATTATATTCATCGATATTTGATACAGTGTCTCCATCTTTATCGCCAGTAGAATCATCGACTAAGGGGTCAAGACCATAGGTGACTTCAAAATCATCATCCATACCATCTACGTCTGTATCAACAACAGTTGGATCAGAAAGATGAATAAGATACTCATCTCCGTCCGTTAAACCATCGCTATCTGTATCTGCATCTGTTGGATCAGTAAAAATATTGCCTGTTGTTATGTTGGCATTTGGACTTGTTGGATAATACAGCCCAAGAGTTTCATTTCCATCCCTTAAACCATCGCTGTCTGTATCGTTATTTAATGGATTTGTAAGATACCCATCAGATCCAATGATTATTTCTTCTCCGTCATTTAAGAAGTCATCATCTGTATCATTATTTAATGGATCTGTTAAATGATCGAAAATTTCGTCACCGTCAATTATCTGGTCATCGTCTGTGTCGTCTTCAGTTTCATCTGTGAGGTAGACATTGATCTCATCTCCATCGTAAAGTCGATCCCCATCGGAATCTAACTCAACAACTTTGAGGCCGTCTGCACCATCTGCGTAATAACAGAGTTCGTCTATAACGAACGTTCCAAGATTGTAATTTGTTCCATCGTTTCCATCATCAAATGTACCAACAATACCATCGATAACTGGTAGAGATCTATCTGAAATATTGAAAATTCTTAAACCTTCATTCTGATAAGTTACGAATGCTTTATTTCCTTCAAGAGATACACTCGCTGCTGCGGGTCCATCAACGTATCGATATTCTGAAGGACAAACTGGGTTTGCAGGATTCCAAACAGCAATAATAAAGAATCCATTTTGATCTGTTACATATGCATATCTTGCTGAATCATGAAAATCAACTTCTAAACCAAATGGATCACTTAAATCTGATGTAAATGAACCTGTTAATGATGGGTTGACTGGGTTGGATACACTAACTATTCCTAAACCCCAATCTCTGAAAGTAATAAATGCATATTCCTCTGAGTTGTGCTCTTTCTTAACTATATCTCGAGCGTATTCACCATTATTATATCCGTTTCCAATTTTAGTGGGAGTTGCTGGTTCAACAAAAGAAATTACAACAAGACCTTGGTATCCGCAAGCTAAGTAAGCATAATGTGCATCGACATCAATAGCTAGAGTTTGATTTGTACCAATCAGATAATCATTTGTTTGTCCGACAACATTTGGACTAGCTTTGTTATCTAAA
>DAOUWQ010000234.1 GCA_030667035.1 Candidatus Heimdallarchaeota archaeon
AATTCTTTCCAGGTTGGATGTTAATTCATAAAGCGATCTAAAAGCCAAGAATGCATCCACATAATTCATTGCTGCTAGAGCAGCTTCTCCATCACTAACAACTTGATCCAATTCTGCAAGTATTGTTACGTTATGCAATGTATCTTCACGATAAGATTCAATTGCTGGTTTATTTCTGTAATAATTTACAAAACTCGAAGTTCGGTATAGTGAATCTTTCAGAAAGATCGAGAAATCAGGTGCACCTATCGTATAATAGCTCATAACGTCACTCATGAATCCTCCTGCACCTTCAACTGCATCATTTGTGATTTCAGCATGAGCAAATCCTAAAACGTGCCCTAATTCATGAATCAAGAGAGTAGACAATCCATTTCGTGGTGTCGTTCCATCGCTAGCAAAGTATCGATTAAGATCTTTATAGCAAACAACATTACCTCCTCCACCTAATCCGGTGTATTCTCTAAAAGCACCGTATGACCAAGCGACCATTGAGACATTTTGCAACAAGATTATCCAAGATGTAAAAATAGCGTCTCCCTTGCTCATATTAAAATAACTATCAGCAACATTTTGGAAATCATAGAATATATTTATTCCATCCAGATATGTCCAGTCAGGATTATACCAAGGATACGTTCCTAATTCTTGCTCTCCAAGAGTTCTGCTATTTATTATCTGGTTCAGGACTGGATTTTCTGTCAATTCAACCCAAGTGTCTTCCAATGTTATATTAGCTACTTCATTTGGTACAACATACTCGAAAGCATCTTCTACAATATCTTCATTATAAATCCATTCTAGGTCCCCTTGGCTATAGCCATGGTCTGTTTCATTGTTAATGAATAATATCTGTGCACTCACTTCTTTTTCATTGTACAACAATCCGTCCCCACGACCTCCAACATCCACAACGATATCATTTAGGTAATCAATCAAGTAAGTGTTAAGATGAGTAATATAATCGGGCGATCCAGTGATATTGTTCCCTAAATATGTGTCCAGATCTACTGTAATGTAATCAAACTGTTCTTCATATATGTCTGAGTTCCACCAGATGTCTGTCCATTTTGTGTACCATTGATGACTGAAGGGATCTATAAAGAAAACTCTGTTTTGGAAACCCCAACATGGATAAGGAAATTCAACACTTGGATTAAGATCATTATCCCATTCTAACCGCCACCAATCAGCTATCACGTTTGAATCTGGGTCCTCCTCATCAATTTCAAACCAATGCTCAAAGCTATGGTCTGAAGTGTCAAATCTTGATTGGTTTAAAATATAAACAGCATAACTTGGACCTGTTGCTGTATAGCCTGGATTAGTAACCAAATAGTCCTCTAGTGCTTCACCATCGATTGCCCTTCCTTCTTGGTCGTAGAAGATAGATAGCCTTTCACCCGTACTCTCTTGCAAATTTAATTGAGTAGTATTTAGTGCACTAGTATTGCCATCCCAGGAGTTAGTGTCAATAAATGAGTCTAAAGCTAACTCATAATCTGGAGTTGTAAAATGGAAGTTATACTCTAAAGTGATATCCAAGTCAAGTAGGGAATCGTATTCCTCAGTAACGTTATTCCAAATTGAATCGATCCCAATATAGTAAGATTCAGTATACAGACTATTGGACATTCTAGTTAGATCGATATAATCTTCTTCATATCCCACAAAGACTAAATCTACAGCAATAGAAATTTCTGCTATTGGGATACCGTCAACATTAAATGAAATGCCTTCTGAATTGTTGTTCATTAAAGAACGATTTGTAATCTTATTGAATGATATACCAAAAAAGAGTACGATTATCAGAAAACTGGTTATTATCCTCCTTTTTTTAATAAGGGGGAGGTTTGCTTTTTGGTTTTGGACCATAAAAAACGCTCCTAATAACGCTCGCTACTGTTACTTGAGGCACTTGTAGTATAAACCTAATTATAACTCTAGGAGAAGAATTCTATTATGTGACACTAGGAAATTTGTTTAACTCAAGTATATTTTTTCTCTCTCGAAAATCATTTAAACAGATAGGAATCTATGATACACAAACGGATTAAATATTTCCTTGGTGCTTCCATGTTTATAAAAATCATTAAATCGCTAACTAAAGTTCTTTTTCTTGGAACTATAATCTCACTCTTAGTTCTTTCTCTTACATCTGGTTTTATTGCAGAGAAAACTGACTCTACTCCCGATTTAGCTACTTCCCCCATTAACATTAGTTCACCTTTTGAACCACAAGCAAGTGTGAAAGCTCCTTCTCTCATCTTTTCTCAAGTGTATGAAATTAATGATGATTATACTGGGGGTAGCTCAGGTGATAATGATGAAGTTGTTGACGCCGGGGAAACTATAGAATTACGATTGCTATTAGAAAATACTGGAGATCAAGGCGTTACGGATGTTTATGGAGATTTAACCTCATTAAGTCCTTATGTCTCTATAAGTTCCTCCAATCAAACTTATCTTGATATTGATGTTGGTGCGACAGGAATCTCTACATCATATTATGTAATTGAATTTGATAGCAAATTGAACGCTAGTGATGTTATTAGTTTTGCTTTAGAGATAACTGCTAATGAAGGGATTTGGTTCGATTCATTTACTTTAACAGTTGTTGGTGTTCCTGAACCAGTTTTCTATGGTCATAAAGTTACAGCCGAATATGATGCTGACTTGAATGCTGATGATGATGAAGTAATTGATGCTGGTGAAGAAATTTACCTTCAACTATTTATTGAAAATAATGGTGATAGTAATCTCTTTGGTGCTGATGGCTATTTATCCTCAACTGATTCCTATGTGACAGTTGATGATGGTTTTGGAGCTTTCGGCACAATTGACAGTAATGGTGGTATAGACTATGAGAATTTTCGTATTACTGTTAGTGGTGGTTGCCCATCTCAATATCCAATTTCTTTCAACCTCTCACTAGTTGATGATTTTGGTCATTTTTGGAATTTAAGCTTAGATCTCGTTGTCAGTGGCCATCCTAATTATGATTTGTTGAATATTACTTTCGAGGAGCAATATGGTGATGATGACAGCTATATGGATGCCGGTGAAACCTGGTATGCGACTATGACTATTCGAAATATTGGTGATGCTATAGGTCCAAATGTCGTAGTTAGTGTGAGTTCAGATGATTCCGAAATCGATTTTTATTATTCAAATACTGATCTTACATTCGGTGATCTCTATGCTGGTTTTTCAGCCACTAAAACAGGAACTTATGATTGGCAATTTACCCTCTCTGATAGAGCTTTAGAAAATCAATTATTGGATTTCAATATTATTATCGAAGATGATAGTGGCGGTCCAACATCTGTAATCAGTAATGATATACAAGTTATTGGTGTTGCAGATTATGAGCTGCTTGCTTTCGAAATAGTAGAGGATTGTTATTACTACCCTGAAGACTGCAATGGTGTAATAGATGCCGGAGATGTTTATGCTGCCAATATTTCTATTATGAATGTCGGGGAGACAACTGGTAATGATATCGAAGTTTACCTTTTTACACATGACATTTATGTTGATTTCTATTATGGAAATGGAACGTATTCTAACGATTTTGGTACACTAGAGGAAGGCGAGTCAGATTGGATTTATGATGTTTATGATTGGGAATTTACTATTTCTGAACAAGCAAAAGCTGGCAGAGTGCTTAATTTCACAATTGTTATTGTAGATGCTTCCCTTAGAGAATGGCACTTTCCAGTCAGTATAGTCGTTGAAGATGGTCCAAACACGTTCTTTTATACTCCTATGGGTATAGCAACACTCATTGGTGCCCCTATAGCTTTTCTTGGGTTCTGTGTATTCCCGTATGTCTTTAAACGGGTCAAAGCTAACAAGGGTGGCTCAAGTTTGATTGATGAATTCAAAAACAGGCGGGAAGAGAAAAAGAAGAAAAGAGCTAAGAAACGCAAACTGCGTAACAAAGAACGCACTCAGAAACAAAAAGAGAAAGAAGCTTTACGACAAGAACAAGAAAGGAATAGAATTGCAAATATAAATGCTAATGAAAAGAAGTTGCTTGAGAAATTTGAATCTATACTTAAGATGACTGAAAGTGTTGAGATTTCTGATGTTGCAAAAAGTCTTGCAATATCCGAACCACAACTATTCGAAAAGCTA
This sequence comes from Candidatus Heimdallarchaeota archaeon, assembly GCA_030667035.1. GTDB lineage: Archaea > Asgardarchaeota > Heimdallarchaeia > JABLTI01 > JABLTI01 > JABLTI01. Next base: position 4,141 of record DAOUWQ010000234.1, read on the forward strand.
ATTCAATGGCAAGATGTGCTTCCATTCAAAATTGATGGCGATTTCATTGAAGTAAAAAATGCTACTGATTTCACGCAATCTGTTAGAGACAAAATAGCTGAAATGTCTAAATACTACTCATGCTACCAATGCGGCTTTCCAATTGAA